>JBATMM010000334.1:0-11712 GCA_049289835.1 Saprospiraceae bacterium
ACGTAATGTAAATCGCAAGTATACTTGTTACAAATGCAGGCCAGAAAAGAGGTTTTTTTTTTTTATATAAACTAAAAAAACCTATTAATGAAATCAACATCATAGGTGTATAAATCCACCAACCGACATTCACACCCATCAGGCCTCTCCATATTCTTGGATGCAACCAGTTGAATCCCTGTTCACCATAACTATAGACGATCCATTCACCAGCTACTGACTTCCAATAGATCAACTGGATACTTATAATCAGGCCGGCGATGACTACAGCTACTAAACATTTTTTCCATTGCTGAAATAATAAAGTGATCCGTTCACGAAGAGATTGAATTCCCCACAGGAGTGGAACAAAAACCCATATGATCTCAGTAGGCCTTGTCAATGTCGCAAGTCCAAGACACACACCTATCCCGAAGGTTGAGGCCCAATCCATTTTTTTATAAAACCGATACGAAAACAAAATGAGGCCACACATCAGGGTGAATAACCAGGTGTGATTCATTCCATTACTGATGGATGCGTATTCCATCCAATTTGTTGCGAGGCCTAATGCGAATAATACCCATGCTACGGTTTGATCCTTGAAATACAAAAGAAATATCTGCCTCAATAACAAGAGCCCAAGCAATGACATTAAAAAGCTCCCCAACCAAATGGCAACCTGGTATGGTTTGCTATATCCATCAGCAGGATATGATTTGGTGATTTTTGCATAGGTATGCGCTAACAAAAAAAAAGGCGAATACATGATGGCCTGTCCGATGGCATACTTATTGACCCGATTACCTGAATCATGATGTCCGAAAGACTGATCATGGGCCGGCGAGGGAAGATATTTGGCGTCAATATCGGCCATGTAGGCCTGCTTCTTAATATCATGGTAGATGAATATCGCAGGCAGATAGTGGTAATAGCCGCTGACATCCCAGCTGATAGCTGCTTCTGAACCCAGCTTATTCCATTTTGGATAATAAACAGTGCCTAGGAAGAACCAGATAAGTGCAATGAAAAGGACGGCAAGGATTGATTTCATTCAAACTTTAATATAGACAAAAGTAAAATAATGCTTCGACCTTCTAGCGCGCATCCTTGTGCTACAGCTCAGCAACCGGCGGAAGAGACGGAAGAGACGTAAAAGGAAAAGACAATGATTTACATGGGCAGTTTTTAAACTGCCTCATAGTGATGCACAATGTAAATTGAACCTTATTTTGATTTTAAGTGTGTAAACTTAAAAAGACATTATTAATTGTAGCTCATCCATTTTGCCTGCCAATGATCAACGTTAGGGCATTGACGGTATTGAGGATCTATTAAAATATATGTATTGGCTAATTTCTTACTAAGCCAGTCCCCAAAAGCCAGGTTACGCTTGCTCTCCCGAGCTGCATCCTGGATGCGACTATAGTCTTGTTTGAGGTTAGCAAGGTGAGGAGATGTACGTCCCTGAAGTTGGACAATCTTATATTCATAATCACCGAGCGGTGTGCGAAACTGAATAGGAGGTGTTATCTCGCCTATACTAAGTGTGTCGATGCTGAAAAATATTTCACTATCCACATCACCTGTTTCAAAAAATGTATTAGATGTTTTTGGATTGATCATGCGTCCGTTGTTACTAAAGCTCTGAACTTTTTTATCGCCGAATTTATGTACGGCTTCTGCAAAAGTCATCGTATCAATTTCAATGAGATGCTTGATTGAATCCAGTTTATTTCTGGTCATTTCAAGATCTGCATCTGTGATTCTCGGACGTATAAGGATATGTCGTGTATTGATAGAGTTGACTCTGCGCTCGATCAATTGAATAATATGAAATCCAAATTCAGATTCTACCACATCCGACACTTGTCCCTTCTCAAGCTGAAATGCAGCTCCTTCAAATTCAGGTACAAAATTTCCGCGTGTAGTCCAGCCAAGATTTCCGCCATCTTTTGCACTGCCATCATCTGAATATTTTCTGGCTAATTCCTCAAAATCAGCCCCTGCCTTGATTTGATCCTTGATGCTATTAATCTTTTGAAGTGCCTTTGCTCTTTCTTCCGGATTGACAGTGGGTTTGATCACAATCTCTGCCAATTCTACCTCTGCATTGAAGTAAGGCAAACTATCAGCAGGAATACGATGATAAAAATCAACAACTTCAGAAGGGGTGACTTCAATTTTATTCATAATCTCTGACCGCATCTTATCCGCGAGTAATTTTCGAAGCATATCATCTTTCACCTGTTCGCGCATTTCGCTTACGGTCTGGCCATATACATCCTGAAACATTTTACGGTCATTGTTCATCATAGACAGGATCTGGTTCATCCGGGTGTCAATCTCAGATTCAACCTGATCGTCAGTGACTTCCACGCTATCGATTTTGGCATAGTGGACCAGCATGGCCTGGGCCATAAGACTTTCTAATATCAGGCAGCGCTCAGGGTCACCCGGGGTTCCTTTCCGTTCACGCATCATGGCCATCTGCTCCTCAACATCTGAATGAAAGATAACTTCTCCTCCTACTTTAGCGATGATCTTGTCCAATACAATTGTATCCTGTGCATGCAGCAGTGGATACGCGATGACGAACAATGAAACGAAAACGCTTTTTAAAATTAATTTTTTCATCCTGTATTTATTTTGACCTGGTCAAGTTGAATGTCCCTGTCGTAAATTTCTTTTTTGATTCTTTCCAGCAACTCAAGCTCGCGTTGATGAATGATATATTTGGCAGCCTGAGTGCGTATGCGTGACAAAGGAGCAATATCGCTTTCATAAAAGACCTCCTCCGGATAAAGAAGGTAGATATAATCGTGATCTTCCCGTACAACGCTGCGATTAGAACGAATACCTGCGGGAGAAAGTGTACCCTCCGGAAAAAGCTGAACCACCATATTCATTTCATGCCATTCTGCCGAGTCAGACCAGTTTGTTTTAGCGTGTTTGGCCGTATAGGACAGGATTTCATCAAAATGATTTGACGGAAAAGTCTTCCACCATTGTAAAAACTTATCGTTCCTGTTCAGAGGTTTTTTGATTTTAAAATAATAACCCCTCAGAATGCCAGATTCCAGGCGATGCTGCTCTTTATTAGCCTCGTAGTATCGTTGCAGGTCACTTTCTGTAATCACAGTGTCCAGCCTCTCTTCGATGACTTGTTGCTCAAAGAAATGCATCACCAGGGATTGCCTGTAATCTTCAAGCAATTTGTTCATGTTGACTTCTTTGGGGAAATTCTTTTCCGCTTCGACCAGGAGAAGCCTGTCTCTGACCCAATGCTCAGCCAGGCTTCGTACCTGCTGAATACTATCTTCTGAGGTAGAATACCCCTGGATCAGGTCTTTGATATCGTCAAATGTAAGCTTGTACTGAAATACCTGTGCAAGGATGACAGGTTCAGGGGTTTGCTTTTCAGGCATCTTAATCTTTGTGCAGGAGAGCATCAACGATGCTATGACGACACATGCTAAGCCTAAAATTTTTAACCCTATTATTCTATGCAAAACGCAACGATTATTTCTTCACCAGGCTAAGTAGAACCTTATCATCAACCTTTACAGGATATTTTTTCTGAAGAGAGGCTACCCACTCTTTCTCCAACTGATCCTGGTAGTCTGCGATGATATAGCCTCTGGCCTCTTCAAGTGATTTAGTCTGCGGAGGGATAATTCTTTCTACCCGCATGATTCCTTTTCCATCAGGCAGATCTGCTTTTGAGCCTGCTGCCCATGTCAGACCTGCCGGCAGAGTCTCATCTTTCTGATACGTCCTGCGGCTAAGTTGCACCGGAATTTTTTTCTTCTGTGCTTTAGCAGCGACAACAGACAAGGATTTTTTTGCAGCCCATTTTTTGATCATTGGCATTTTGTCCATTGCAGCGGAATCGAGAGTAAGTGTCGCCACTTCTATTCTTTCATCCCACATATAGTTAGCACGATGGTCTTTGTGAAAAGCAATCAGGCCTATTGTGTCTTTACTTGCTTTGTCCCATACATTAATCTTGGTCGCTTCAAAAAGTAAAATACCTTCTTCATATTCTCTCATCAGTGCTTTGAATTCCGGGTATTTATTGACGAGATTACGTTCTTCAAAGGCCAATGCTTTTTCACCTACATAATCACTGAAGATTTTATCCATGATTTCTTTATTCGGTGTTCCTTTCGCTACACCCATGCGGATCCTTGCATTATTCCGGATATAATTACCAAAATCAATATTGGTATAGATATCTTTTCCGATCGTCAGCAAAGGTTTTTCATCTACCGTAGGAACCTGCCAGCGATATGTCTGCAAATCATCACCAATATTTGTCAGAAACTGATCATAAATATTCTGATCAATTGTAAATCCGGCATCCTTCTTAATCCGGTTGATCATGATTTGTTTTGCGCTGACCATACGTTCGTCGCGACTTACCTGAGTTTCGATTTTTCTTTTTGCGGCATCAAACGTCAGCATCGGGCGTTTCTTTACTCTCTTGATAATATGCCATCCAAGACGTGTGCGCACAGGTGCTGAAATATCTCCGTCAGCCTGCAATCCAAATGCAGCATCTTCGAATGGTTTTTCGAATTGATTGATGGTCATTGTTCCGATGAATCCCCCTCTTTCTGCTGTCGTTTTATCTTCTGATGATTTACGTGCAGCGTCTTCAAACTTTCCGCCTTTCTGAATTTCCTGATAGATGACATCAATTTTTGATTTAGCATCAAGATTGTTGCTTTCATCTGATTTGACACGAACCAGAATATGTGAAACATCCATTTCTCCTCTGGCAGGTCTTTTTCCTATTACTTTGATAATATGATACCCGATACTTGTTTTGACCGGCATTGAATATGTGCCCTGAGGAGTGCTGTATGCCGCAGTTTCAAAATTGTAAAATCCACTTGGGAGAAGTGCGGTGATAAACCCAAGATCACCACTCAGTTCTTTGGTACCATTGTCTTCAGAGTAATGACGAACGGCATCGTCCCATGATTCTCCTGCCTGGAGTTTAGCGTATACCATTTGAATTTTAGTATATCCCGCCATGGTGTCAGAAGTCACATTAGGATTTGTACGAATGAAAATGTGCGCGACATGGATATCTTCCTGCATCCGGTCATATGCTTCTTGGACCAGGCGATTGGTTACTTCTTTATCGTTGAGGTAGCTTTCTGCAAGTTGTTTGCGATAGCCATCAAGTTCATTTTTAAGTGAAGTCACTGTGTCAAGACCCATGGCATAAGCTTCACGGACTTTGAGCTTAAACTTGGTGTAGAGGTCCAGGTACTCGCGCAGGCTGGCTTCTGAGAAATCAGCATCATCGCGATTGTTTTTGCTATAGATATAAGTGAATTCAGATGCCGGTACCGGTTGTCCATCCACGGTAAATAGAACCGGGTCCTTGGTCTGGCCAAAAAGGGAGGTAGACGCAATGACAGTCAGGAGGGAAAGAATGAGAGAAAATCGCATGTGGTAATGATGTTGATTATGTAAACAAGGGCGCAAAAATAGCCATAATACGGGCTATACAATGTATTGGGAGCGCTAATTTGCCTAAAAATATGGGTGTGTATGAGTTTGTAACAAATGGTTAACAGATAAGCAGGGGGCAGGGAGCAGGGAGCAGGGAGCAATATTGGGGTAGCTGGAGTTTGCTCATGCCTTTAGTGAGATACAAAAGGATTATCTAATCAAAGTAATATCCCCATTTCTGACCTCTCTTCGTCCCATAACCGTCAGATCCCGTTTTGCCCCTAAATCCCCTGAAGGGGACTTTTGAATCTTTCTAGCGAGTGTGTATGATTTTCAATCGCAGCTACAAGCTGCTTGAGGATGATTTTCGAAATGGAAATTGATTTGGATATGGATTCGAAGTTGATAAACTTCGAATAGCAGTAAATTTAGAAGTATTCAATTAGCGAGTACTTGAATTGCCACGGGTTTTAACCCGTGGATTAATGAGGATGGAGCACTTCTGATCCTGAAGGGATCAAATATTAATAGCCGCGGGTCGCAACCCGCGGATAATGTGAGAGCGAAATTTGCAATCCTGAAGGGATTGAATAATATCTGTTTCTCTAGGAAAATTATTTCAACAACGTCACATCACCTTCCCTGATAAACTGGCTCCCATCTTTAAATTTTGCAATTAATCTGTATGCAAATACTGCAGAGTTCAACTCCCTTCCTTTTAATCTTCCATCCCATGCATTGTTTGGATCATTTGGCTGAAAATGATCACGAGAGAAAACCATATTTCCCCACCTGTCAAAAATGATGAGGGATGAGATCTCTTCTACATCCAATCCGGCACTGATGATCAATTTATCATTGATGTTGTCACCATTAGGAGAAAAAATATTCGGGACATAGATGTCTGTATTTTTTTCTAAAAATATGGTCAATGCATCTTCATCCTTGCATCCATCCACACTTGAGACCGAGACTGAATATGTGGTCGTTACAATCGGCACAACCGGTTGTGTAAGACATGTCGGGCAATTTGGATTTGTAAGTCCTGTCCATGTGATTGATGCAAGAGAATCAAAAGGTACATTGACGATTGCATTGATGAGAACTGTATCACCTGCTTCGATGATCTGGTCATCGCCAAGATCCACACTGACCATCAGGGGAACATTGATGAAGATGATTTCTTTCTTTTCACAATCATTGGCATCACGAGATGTGATGTGGTATGTGCCTCCGCTCAATCCAGTGAATGAAGGTGAGGATTGATAATTTATTTCATCTATTGAATACCTGATCGGCATTACACCTCCTGTTTGTTCAACCGTAATGCTTCCATTATGCTGATCGAAGCAATCAGGATTGGAAACAACAAAACTGATCATGAATGGACCCGGATCTGACAAAGTAATTTCACCATCAGTCTTACATCCATTTGCATCCGTGATTGTGACTGTGTACAAACCAGAAGAAAGATCAGTTATACTTTGATCTGTACTTCCGGTGGACCAGATGTAGGAATATGGAGAAACACCTGAAACATTCGCAATCGCACTGCCATCTGCTTCTCCGAAACAACTGATATCAAATCCATTGAAATCTGATGTGACTTGTAATTGTAGAACAGGTAATGGATATAAAGTTGTTTGTTCTATTACAAGGCTATCACATCCATCCTGATTTGTGTATGTATTTTGATTGCTTCCCACCTGTCCAGGATCACAAGTTTTGAAAGATATAAGTGTAGTATCGGCAGGAATAAGCGAAACGGTCAATGTTACAATACTATCGCATCCATTTTGATTAGTAAGTGTTGTGATAAATGTTCCGGCTTGTGAAGACATGCAGGTATTTGAAAAAAGAAATGTCTCACCTGATGCCAACAAATCAATTGTTTCTGTCACTGTGCTATCACAACCGAATTGATTGGTCAGGGAATGAATAAAAACTCCTGCTGCTGAAGGATCGCATGTTGTAGAATTAATGAATGTCTGATCCGATGGACTGAGACTTACTGTTGTGGTGACAATGCTATCACATCCAAAACGATTGATGAAGGATTGCATAAAAATACCCACATCACCTGGATCACAAGATGAATCGTTAAGGAATGTAGAATCACTCGCCGAATAACTAATAGTGGTAAATACAGTACTGTCACACCCTGCCTGCGAATTAAAATGCATTTCAAAAACACCAAGGCTTGAAGAATCGCAGGAGGTCGTATTTGTATAGGTTGTATCCGGGATACCTGCACTGACTGTCGTGATCACAAAACTGTCACAGCCATCATGACCGGAATACATCAATTGAAAAATACCAATAGCTGCAGAGTCACAGGATACAGCACTCAGATAACTTGTATCCACAGGTGCCATTGTGATTGAGGTGATAACCAAACTATCACAACCCGATTGATCCACCAGCAATTGTTGAGATACGCCTAAAAGTGATGAATCACAAGTCGTCTGCAATATCATTGTTGTATCCTGTGGTGGAGTTAACGTTATAGTTGTAATCACAAGGCTATCACAGCCATCATGATTTTGCAATAATTGTGTGAATACACCTACACTGGATGAACTACATGACGTCAGTGAAATTGAAGTTGTATCAGAAGACAACAATGTAACGGTTGTATGCACCACTGTATCACATCCGGTTGGATTGTTGAGATGGGTAATAAATACACCGGCTTCTGCAGGAATACACGTGGTCGACTGTGCAGAAATATTGACGGCAGGTGATACATCGATGGTATAATTGACCGTGCTGTCACATCCATCGATAGAATAAAATAATATTTCATACTGACCTGCCTGGTTCTCCCAATAATAACCAAGCCAGATGCTGTCACCTTCGCAAATGCTCTCTGTGACATTGGTGACATATGTCGGGAATACAAAGATGGCTTGAGTAGAATCCGTCATCTCGATACAAGCGGGTTGTGATGGAATGATGCTTGTAATCGTATAGACCGTCGAGCCTCCGGGCAAATCAAAAAAAGTATAATTGCCTTCAACATCGTTCAACGTAAATGGTGAACCGGGATCAGGGGTAATCTCAATCGTCATGGGAAATGGCGAATCGTTTTCGATGGTCATATTGGCTTGTTCATTGTCGCAGATATCAGTTTCGCCAGTGAGTGATATATGGATGACAGGTATGATATCAAGTTCTACAGTATCCTGGTTTGGACAAAGGATGCCATTTGAGACCGTGACGATGTATTGACCTGAAGTACCTGTTGTGATCGTCTGGCCATGCTGACCTGTGGACCAACTGTAGCTCGCACCGGGATTCCCTGCATCGAATGTGGTTGTCAAACCATCACATTGCAACAGATCGGGACCGAGATCCACAGGGACACGTGCCAGTTCATTAACTTGTATAAATGCTGTAGCGATATTGCTCATCGCACCTGACTCAGTAGTAAACTGAACTTCAACTGTACGCTGTCCTTCTGTCGGATAATTTGAAATGTTATTATACACAACAAGTCGAAGCGCATCTTTGAAGTCAGTTGATTTAGCTCCACCGGCATTTGACAATGTGATCATATCTGTCCCTGAACCGGATACATTAATTCCGGCGATTGAACCTGTCATGGATAACAATTCGTATGGAGCATCAGGAACGAAACCTGTGATCATTATTGTCATTTCACTGATAAGGGCATCGTAAAGCATTTTTATGTCTTCATCTGCAACGCCTACACCATTAGAAAGACAATCATAGACGGGAGAATTATAATCTGCATCAGTGGCACCGGAGCTGTCGTTGCAGTCGAGATCTAGTGTCACCATGCATGTTGGAGGAGGGGCAAATTCTAAAGGTGAAGAAATCCAGTAAGCAATTACAGGAGAAAGATTACAAATGGTTGTTCTAGCTCCATCGATCAAATTTATAAGGACTAATTTATGTGTATAGGTCTCTATTCCTATTAATGAATGACAAAACGGTGAGGCAGTTAGTCCAATTAAAGGGTCAAAAAAATCATATGTAATCACTTCTTGACTATTTGATGGAGTAATAGGATCAAGATGAATAATAGACCGGGTTCCAGCTATTTGATTTTTAGATTGGAAATAGATTTCACCCCCAAACATAGCCAATTCTCCTTCACTAGTAAATCCAGTTGCTCCAACAACAGACACTATACCAAGATTTATATCCCACTTGTAGAGCAAGTCTGAATTGGCATTACCCCAAGGCATAGTATAAAAAATACCTCCACCAACGGATAAAATACCTGTCATCAATGGAATTGGAGTTGGACAAGTAAAAATTGGAGAACCCCAATTGCCTGTTGCAAGATCAATTTGATAGATAGAAGGAGGAGCCAATAAGTAAAGATTCCCATCGGGGCCAAAAGAAAGTCCATCGCCTGGATAGGAAATACCACCTACTGTAGCCAGCGAACATCCGCCACACAATTGATTGTTCAGTTCTAGAGAGTAAAATGTGTTAGGTGCGCTGGTTAAATAAAACGTCTGGCATACCAATTTATCTTTGAATAAAATAATTGTTAGTAAATAAACTATAATAAATGAATCAATTTTAATAACCATACGAATCTGTATTATTATAAATTAAGTTGTACTGTTAATAAAATTCCTTATTTTTTTATCAATAGACAAAATTTCTTGATTTTCTTGCAGGCATGTATTAAAATGAGGTAACTCTTTTCAGAGTTACCTCATTATTGTCAATGAGTCAAATTATTCACACTCCGCAATTTCACAAGCATTATTTGTTCCATAGTAATAAAGTCCTGCTGCAGGTATTGTAACATAAATGATTTGAGGACTGGTCAAATCATCTTGACAGCTGATTTTGATCACGGCTGAAGAGCCACCTACATTTTGAATGTAAAATGCGTTTCCCTTAACCATACAAAATCCCTGCTTGGGGTTCATAGTACTGAGGGAAGCAACTTTACCTCCGCCACTAAATGAAGCACATGAATTAGGAGGAGTTCCAGTACATGATCCAAGCCCATCAGCAGTACCACACAATCTTAAACTAGCGGAGGACGAATTAGGTTGCTGCAACTCAACATAACAACAGCAATCATCTTCGGCACAATTGTCACAAAATCCAGTTCGGGGTATAATTCTACCATCATCTTTAACGGTAGATTTTTGGATCTCTGTCCTTTCACAAGAGGTTGTCATTATCATGAATATGGAACAGATCAATATAATTGAAAATGTTACTTTTCATTTTGGTTGTATTAAAAGTAAGTAAATGCGAGCACTGGCCTCTAAAAACTTTCGAGGTCAAGGAGGCTGGTGCTTTTAGAAGTCCTGGTAGGATTAAAAAATCCTTAGACAGCTACACCCTGACCCCAAGACAGATCAGGGTGGAAACCTGGTCGAGAGGCATCAGGTATAATTTCGGTAGCACCTGTGGAGGAAGGAGCAGATTGTTAAGATTTCTTTTCATGTCGGCCATAGCACAGTGTTCAAAAGATAAAATTTTTGGGTGCCGACTTTTACCTGACGAATATAATCATTATTTATGGAATTTGTCTCACCAAAAGTGGTGATATATTAAATTATTTATGAATGAAGATCAGTGATTTTTGATCGCAGCTACAAGCTGCTTGAGGGTGATTTTCGAAATGGACATTGATTGTTAATATGGATTCGAAGTTGAAAACTTCGAATAGCGTTTTTGTCGAAGAATATTCGAGATATGGATTCGTAGTTGATAAACTTCGAATAGCGAGTGGGGTATGAATCCGAAGATAATTTTTAACGCAACAACGTCACATCACCTTCCCTGATAAACTGACTCCCATCTTTAAATTTTGCAATTAATCTGTAAGCAAATACTGCAGAGTTCAACAATAATTGCTTTATAACTGTCTTTATTTTCTACCCATGCTCATAAACCTTCCGGATGCGAGGATTTAGGTTTGTCATAATTTCATAGGGAATAGTGCCACAGGCCTGGGCTAATGCTTCAATCGAATGATCTTTGTCAAAGATCACTACTTCATCACCGATGGCTGCTTCGGGGATATGAGTTACATCAATCATCGTCATGTCCATACATACCCGTCCGATGATAGGGGCTAGCTGTCCATGAAGAGAAAATGTAGATCCCACACTGCCTGCTACCCTGGGAAGGCCATCAGCGTAACCAAGGTTGACTGTAGCAATCGTACGATCTTTATCGGTAATAAAACTTCTTGAATAACTGACGGATTCTCCGGGGCCAATCTGCTGGATGTGAAGGATACGAGCTGTAAGACTGTGG
>JBATMM010000335.1:0-4840 GCA_049289835.1 Saprospiraceae bacterium
GAACTGGCACTTCCATTGCTCCACATATATATGAAAGGACCAACTCCCTGATCCACATCATTGATTTGAATAGCGCCATTACACAGGCCGTTGCAACTGACATCAAGCACGGATGAAATAATCTCAAGTGGAGGGCAACCAAAAGCATTGACAACAACACTTTGCGAAGCTGTACATCCCGCATCATCAGTGATGGTCACTGTATAAATACCTGGTGCAAGATCAACAATCTCAAAACCGGCAGACCCATTACTCCATAACCAACCATAAGGAGGTAGCCCATCTGTAGGCATAGCTATAGCCGTACCATCATTAGCATTGACGGCAGTTTCATCTGTTGAACTTGCATTTACTTCAATAGGATTCGGAATGGTGATCGTCGTGCTGCCGGTTGCTGTCATCGCACTAGCATCAGTCACCGTTAAAGTATAGGTGCCCGCATTAAGGTTGGATATAGTCTGAGTAGTATTTCCATTATTCCATAAGTAAGTATATGGAGCAGTGCCACCTGAAACGATTGCTGTTGCCGAGCCATTAGGTGCGCAGAAAGAAGTTGCGTTTTGACCTGCCACATTTACGATAAGAGGCTCGGCAAGAGATAGTCTATAAACAATGCCATCATCGGGAGTGCCATTTATTGGGGATAGCAAAGTCGATAAAGCAGGATTGACAGCGCTACCTCCCAGAAAGTGGGGACTATACAAAATTTCATTGTCTACATCTGCATCGGTAATCCCTATGTACGCTCCGATTTCTCCATCGTAAAATAAACCTGGGTCATTAATGAAATGGCTTCCAAAATGAAATTCTACTGTGTAGCTTCCTTCGTATAGCCAAAGTTGAAAATTGATAAACATGTTCAGTGTATTATTTGAATCCATTTCATAATAAGAACCCGCGTTTTTGAATTCCATTTTTTCAATACGATTCGGGGCGACACCTTCTACTTTGTAACTTATCGGAGATAAAGAGACAAGCCCCAGAGCGCCACGGTCGATAAGGTCCGTTTCAAATGGGAAAACAAGCGTTGTGATCTGAGGATCAGGAGTTGGGGAAGAACTGGCGGATCCGCTACTGGTAAATTGAAGATAGGTGATGGAATTACCATTGAGTTCAAATGGAAAAGCAATCGGGAATATGTATTCTGGTTCGTCCCATATCTCACCATTATTGAGAGAAGTAGCACCCGTAAGATCATTGTAGGGTTCAGTAAATGTCGTCAGTGTGTAACTAAAAACGCTTCTGGATCTTGCAGAGGAGTGAACACTCCTGAATAATCCATTTTCCTTCTTTGATGATGACTGCCCGATAGCAAACGAGAGGAGGAAACTTGTAAAAATTGTAATGGTGAGTATCTTTTTCATAAATCATATTTTTTAAAAGATCAAATATTATTTTTATAATATCGCTATGACAAGAACGTAAAATATTGATCAACGACTTGCAATCTTCGCGTCATATTCTCATTTTTAAGATGGAATATGAATTCGAATAAAAGCTATTTTTTCTTCAGGAAACAATGATGGTCTGGGATGAAGATTTTGCTTTCTGACCGAAAATACTTTAAATAACCTACGTTATAGGACTCGAGTTGAATTTTAAGAAAACTTTATGCTCTTCAGATTTACTTTCCTATGCCGGTTGGTTTTACAAATATGCCCTTTAAGCGGTAAAATGAACCGGATGAGTACTGAATCAAGAGAATGGCTATCAAAAGTCTCCAAAAAGGTTGGAGATTTAGTCCAGGCTAAAGGGCCGGCAATAACAATACAGAGGTGAGACTTTGAATTGTACTTACATCTGGTGACGCAGGGGTGACGTCACCAGATTTTTTTATTTAGTCGAGTTTCTATTTGAATATGACCAGACGGTCAACAAAGTATTTGTCCCCTGAAGAAATTTTGAGAATATAAATTCCGGCACTTACAGCGTGCAGATCAACCTCTCTTACATTCTTTGCAGCATAGATAATTCGTCCCTCCGGATTAATAATCTTTAACTCATAAGTATTAGGATCAGAAGGATTTATAAACAACCAGTCCTTGGCCGGATTGGGATATACTTCGATGTCCAGTTGCTTTGCTTCCGGAATGCCAACCGTAGAATTATCCTCAATGACGATGGAGTCCATCAATGTGCATCCATGAGCATCAATAATCTTTATGATGTAGTTGCCAGGTAAACTAACATTAATATCCTTCGATGTACTTGTAAATCCACCGGGACCGGTCCACAGATAGGAATAAGGATTTGTTCCTCCACCTGCATGAATGGAAACAGATGCTGATGTACTATCGGTAATATGCACGATCTGATCGATAAACAATATTAATGAGGCAGGAGGATGCAATTCAAAAATAAAACTATCATCGATACATCCTAAATCCTCATTGGTGATACTCAGACTGTATGCACCCTCGCAAAGGTTATCGATATGACTGGTGGTATCTCCTGTACTCCACAAATAACTTATAGCACTTGTAGTATCAGATATAATCGCTGAAGCATTTCCGTCGCAGCTCGCATGACATGTAGGTTGTACAAAAAGAAAAGTGTGCAAGCCTATACATTGAAATGCGCTGATCAATGCAAAATCCTGGTCTGTGCATCCATTGGCATCAGTGACAGTAAGAAAATAAGCTCCCGGCGACAGATTAGTGACCAATGAATCCACACTACCATTACTCCAATGATAGGTGTAAGGACCTGTTCCGCCAATCGGTGCTGACCATGCAGTTCCATCATTAGCATGAGCAGCAGTTTCATCAGTATTTCCTGCATTTGCATTTAAAGGAAATGGCTGTGTTACCGTAAAAATTCCCGAAGCAGAACAACCTGCAGCATCTGTCGCCGTAACACTATAGCTACCTGCACAAAGACCGGTCCTTGAAGATTGTGTATTTCCGTTTTCCCACAGATAAGTGACAGGAGGCAATGGATTATTGAGTGTAACTGTAATTACTCCATCGCAACTTTCAAAACAAGACGTATTTAAAATATTTCCATCTAAGGTTGTGCAACCGAACATATTGACAGTTACTGTTTGTGTTGCAGAACATGCGTTTGCATCTGAGACAGTGACTGAATACATGCCCGGTATCAAGCCAGTAATTAATGAGTCAGTGCTGCTATTATTCCATAGATAGGTATAAGGCCCTATACCTCCGTAAGGAATAGCCCATGCTTTACCATCATTTGCACCCGGACCACTTTCACCGGAGGACATAGCACCCGCAAATACCTGCGAAGGTTGAGTGATCAGAAAAGTTTCTGCTGCACCGCATCCATTATCATCGATGACAGAAGCAGAGACATATCCAGGACACAAGTCAGTCAGTAGGGGTCCTATGGTTCCATCGCTCCACAAATATGAATAAGGTGGAGTACCATTACCTACGGCGTGAATTTGAATAACGCCATTGCAAATTCCATAACATTGTGGGTTGGTTATATTAGCTCCTATAGATAGTACAGGACAACCAAATGCATTGACAATTACATTTTCAGTTGCTGTGCATCCGGCATCATCTGTGATCGTAACAGTGTAGACACCAGGTGCGAGATTGACAATCATAAATGCGGTTGAGCCATTGCTCCATTCAAAGCTATAAGGAGAAGATCCTCCGGCGGGTAAAGCCATCGCCGTGCCATTATGTGCATTCAGAGCAGTCTCATTCGTCGCACTGGCATTGACGATGATGGGATAGGTACCTGTGATCGTCACACTGCCGGTAGCCGTTGTTGAAGTTCCGTCAGTAACGGTAACTCGATATGTCCCAGCATTCAGGTTTGTAATTATTGCTTCTGTGCCACCAGTATTCCACAGATAGTAATAGGGTGGTGTGCCGCCGGTAACACTTGCTTCTGCAGTTCCGTTTGGTGCACAAAATGATGTTGCATTCGCTCCGGTAGCAGTTACCACCAGTGACGAGGAGATCTTCAACTTGTCTGGCGCATCTTGTGAAGTTGTATGACCCGGTTGTGTTTGAGTTGAACCCAAACATGGGATAAAGCAACTTAATAAGGTAAAAAAAAATATCTTTCTCATAGATGCCTTGTTATTGAATACTAAAATAGAGCACGATTTATTGAATCAAAAAATAACACTGATAAAAAGTAAACTTGAAAATGATGCTATTCTTTATCAGATCAATATTTTCTTTTTCAAAAACAGGATTTCTGACACTTCAATAATGAAGGGAGTGAGGTAGGGGTATTGTTTTGAACTACCAAGTTACTCATTATAGCCATAACAAATATTAAAAACTTAGGTTGTATTCAGCATCTTTTCCCTATGCTTCCTCAATGCTGAATTGACAATATAAACTCCGGTGAGAGTAACTATGGCACCAATGATCAATAGTAATGTAATCCGCTCTTTGATAAACAGGCTACCGGAGATGACGGCGATGATGGGATTGATATATGCATATGTGGAGACAAGCCCTGTCGGGAGACGCTGCAATGCATAGAGATAGGCGACAAAGGCAATGATAGAACTGACGACTACCAGAAATCCAATCGCAACCCATGTATATAATTTGACATCTGCAATAGGAATGACATTGCCCGTGAGTTTTGCAATAATATTGAGCGTGATGCCGGAGATTAACATCTGCCATCCAATGCTTTGATAAGGATCAAAATCGGATGCATATTCTTTTGTATAAAATGTTCCGAATGCCCATGCCAATGCTGCCAATAAACCAAGCAGTACACCAAACTGGAAATCAGGATCAAATAATTCTTTGAGATGATCATAGAAGATGATGCACACTCCTCCAAAGCCGATTATAATGCCGGCCCAGGCAAGCCATGGAATTTTGTTACCACCTTTTAT
>JBATMM010000336.1:0-6737 GCA_049289835.1 Saprospiraceae bacterium
GTACACCACCCGAGCCTGAGCCAAAACCCTGAATGCTTACGATATAATCATCGAAACAACCATATACATCACCTTCAAGGATCATGCTGGTTGAAACGAATGCTTCGCAATTTTCATCAACTGATACCTGTACATTATCATTACAAGCCAAAGTTGTTGATGGATTTGGAAACTCATTCACTGTTACATTGAAGCAACATGTTCCGATGTTTCCTTGAGTGTCAGTAACTGAGAAGCAGTTGGTTGTGGTTCCGATTGGAAATTCACCACCTGATGGTAAGCCCGAAGTCTGAACCACATTACCCGCTGTAGTCAATGTCTGATATTTCACAAAACCATTGAAAACCCGTGGAGTGAATGGTGCGCCAAAAGCTGTATTTGCTGTGCTTCCTGCAGTAAGCGTAATTGTTCCATCAGTATAGGTCTGATTTGTACCATTGCCATTTGTGTAATTTGAAGCTGAACCAGGCATGCCTAAAGCTATACCATTAACACCCGGAAGTAATGTGAAAGAAACATTACAAGGCGTAAGGGTTCCATTACCAGGAAATGGGCCTGAGAAAGGACCTACATTTGCATTTCCTGTAGCTACTAATGTCCATGCGCCTGCATTTGTCTGAAAACCTGCAAATGTTCCTGTTTTACGATATACATTAAGCGTGGTCGCATTAGCGATATTCATACCGATTTGAGTCACATTAATTGTTGAGCCGGTAAGATTAGTAATGTCAAACCAAACCATCCCGTTTGCATTATTTCCATTTCCGCCAGTAGTTATCGTGTTAAGTTGGGCTAATGGGCCGAGGAAAGGACAGTTGTCAGTTCCTGTAACAACATAATTCACAATCGCTGAGCATGCACCCGGATCAAGTGTCAGGGCTATATTGCCTGGACATGTAACTGTCGGAGGCGTTGTGTCAAGAACTGTAATGGTTTGTGTCACCGTACTTACGGTAACTCCATTTGCTATAGTGTAGGTCTGCCAGATGATCGTATTGACACCAGCAGGAAGATTTGTAAACGTCACACTGGTCGTCGCAGGAAGTCCTGCCACATTGACAAATGCAGCGCCATTTACACTGTATCGTATGCCCGTACCTGTGCCATTGGCACAACTGGCAGGGTTTTGAGCCGGTAAATTAACTACTGGACTCGCAGCGCATGTACCGATAGCAGCACTAACTGTTAGATTAGCTGGTGTTGAGAGTAAACATGGAGGAGCTGCAGCAGCAAAAACAATATTCCATCCAAGCATAGTTCCAACATCACCACCTGCGTTATCCATAAAGCGCAATTGCCATGTACCATTTTGTCCTTGCGTAAAATTGGTTAATGTTGTAATCGTTGGTGTAATTGTAGCACCACATGTCAGAGCTGTCAGCGTACCTTCCGGTATGAATGTGCCTGTGAAAGGCGCAGCTCCTGCAGTGATGTTGGTTGCACCTCCATCGCTAAAAATAGTGTTGGTATAATTATCAGCTGACCCACCGTTACCTGTGGATAATTCAATGGTTTGGCCATTAGGTGCTTTGAGATAAATCTGAAGATCTGCGTCCCAGGTGTGTGTGAGGTTGATCTGAACAGATAAAACTCCTGCACTAGCTGCTAAACCAGCCACAGTATTATTAAAGAAAGTCCCACCTGTAGCGGCAGACTGTGGTTCTACGCCACAACCTCCTGTTCCGGTGGATGGAATTGCAGAATTACCGGCAGTATTGACGGTACTTCCATTAAATGTTTGGGCGCTAGCCCAGGTAAGCGTCAATAGCAAAAACGCCAATGACAAGCTCACCTTCAATGCGGAGGATACGCACTGTTGAGTAAGTCTAATTGTATTCATGAGATTGGATTTGATTAATGTTGAAATAAAGTGGGGAATTTTGATGCAGCCTGAAACTGTCCTATTGTTTCAAGAGATTAATAGCTTCAAGTCGGTAGGCCTGCATATTAGATTTTGACAAGGAACTGGCGGCATCAGTACCCAAAACCTTTAATCCGGTTTCTAGTGATTCTTTTGTCGTTTTTCCTTCATTGAGCTTGTCAAGAATGGTTGTGTAAAACGAATACTTGATGACGTTGTCGCTATACGCCTGAGATTGAGCATTCAATGAGATGTAGTTGTCTTTCAACTCAAGGCATTTGGCTTCAACGCGTGCTATTGCAGTAGCCGGAGAAACGTAGGTAATGTTTGGGGCACTAAATAAATCAGCGGTGGATTGTGCCTGCACTTGTGATGGTGCCAGGAGGAACAATCCAGCCAGAATAAAACTGACAAGAGCCAGTTTAACTGACAATACATTCAATACTGTGTTTTTCATGAGATATAATTTGTGTTTATAAAGAGATTAAATTCGTAAGCCCTGATATGGATCTCTTCCTTATAAACACAACTTAATTATCCTTCAATTGGATAATACAAGTCACACGCTTTAGGGGCGTATGTCATTCATCAGGTCGAGATTAATATTTTAATAAATATTAATATGGTGATCTTCAAGCGGTTCCGGGTCAAAACTAATACTTAATCTTTTATCCCACCAAGCCTTTCTTACATTTTATACTATTTTAAATCAATACTTATGCCAAAATTGATCGGAAATCATTATATTAAATATTTTTATTATTCATATATTATTGATTGTAAGAGTTAAATCAAGTTATTAACACAGGTTTTAAAAGCAAATTGTGGATAACTTTTTTGTTTGGCCTCCATTGAAAATCCCAATATTATCGCTGAACCACAATTAAAAGTGATCCTATGGCTGTTAAAATTATAATCGCTAACCTAAAATGTTGCTGGTGAATAGTCCTTACTATGCGAATACCAACCCATAGCCCAACTAACAGTGAAGGCAAAAGAATCATGTCCACGTATAGTGATTGGACATTGATCGTTTTCCATGACCATATGTGAAACGGAAGTTTAATAATATTGGTCAGGAAAAACAGCCATGCGGCAGTTCCTATGAAGATTTCTTTGGGCACCCGGATGGCCAGGAAATAGAGTTCGGAAAATGGACCTGCCAGATTACCAACCATGGTTGTAAATCCTGCCAGGCCTCCCATCACCGCGGCAAAAAAACGGTTATCCGGGATATGAAAAGATCTTTTATATTCAGTTAAGAACATAAATCCCGCACTGACAAGTATGATTACCGCCATTCCAATTTTAAATTGCTCTTCCGGCAGATCCTTTCCAAACCAGACCCCTATCAATACCCCAATGACAACCCAGGGCATAAGCTTCCATAAATAGTGCCATCGTGCATGCCGGTTATAATAGATGACAGCGAATGTATCGCCGACAATCAAAAGTGGCATGATGATTCCTGTAGAAGCCCTGCTTCCAAAAACGAGTGCTGTGATAATGGAAATAATAGCTCCAAGACCCTTGATTCCCCCTTTCGCTATTCCCAAAAGAAAGGATCCGAATAGTGCAAATGCCCATCCCGTCGGAGAAATATTCAGTTGGTGGAAAATATCAAACATCCTTTAGCAAGATCGATAAATGTTTGTGACTGAACTCACCCTCTGTTTCATATTGAAAATAATTTGAATAAGTTAAGCGTTAATTTCCTGCTCTTCCTTTGTTTATCCACATCCCAAATCAATCCCTCCTGTTTAGATCAAGCAGCATTATACAGTAAACTTAAGTTTAGATCAAATTCTATTTTCAGTCGTGATTCAACAAAATATAATCAAAGGATTAAAAATAATTGTGATCAGCTTGCTCCTGATCTCTATTGGGTTTATATCTATCATAGAATGGAAAGGAGATGCCATCGTAAAAAAAGTAATAGGCCTTGTAGAAAAAAATCTTGAGGATTCTCTTCGCTACGAAACACTTCATCTTGAATGGTTTCGATATTTCCCTTCCGTTGCTTTGCGTGTAGATGGTCTGACTTTAGGGCCAGATAACGAACCTTTACTTAAGGGGGGGCATGTTGATATTATACTTCGGCTTTGGCCACTATTAAAGGAAAAGGTAATGATCAACAAACTACTGATCAGCAATTCCCGTCTGAACATCATTAAAAGGCATTCGCGATGGTCGTATGAAGTATTTAAAAAATCGGATGCTTCTGCAGAAAGTGAATGGAGTGCTTTAGTACACCAGATCCGTCTTGAAAAAACAATTGTCTTCTATGCTGACCAGGAAGGTCTATCTTTTTTAATGAATATCAACAATGCAACTATAGATGGTGACCTTACCGGTAAATTGATTGCAGCGGAGATTGTTGCGAAGGGTTCAATGGATGAATTGGTGACCACATCTTATACATTACCATCTGCGGCATCTTTTGAAATATCAGGAAGCTATAAGAAAGACCAGGAAGCGGGTACGCAACAATACGACAATTGGAATCTTAATCTGCAAGGAATAGATATCCAGGGAAGTGGTGGAACGCGCAAAGAAAAGGGACAAGAATATCTTGATGCAACTATGATCTGGAAAAACGGAGATGCAAAAACGTTTCAACAATTTTTACCTTCGAAATTAAGTAAAGACTGGGAAGGTTTCACTATAACAGGTAATACTGAAGGGCAAATTAAAATCAATGGAAAATCTTCAAATAATGAAATTCCAGCTATTTCATGTTCAGCAGTTTTAAAAAATGGGAGCCTTCAATTTCCGGGTCAGGAATCACCCATGAAGGATGTAAGGCTGGAGGTCAATTATCTAAACAGAGATATAGATTCAAAACAGAATTCGACAATAAAGGCAGTTCTAAAAAAAGGAACTTTCAAGGGACAATCTATTCACTCTGAAATCAATGTCATTGATCTTGAACATCCGGTCTTATCCCTGGATCTGAATGGATATCTGCCAGCCGGTGTTTTGAATATCGTAACTTCTTCTTCCGGCCTTCACTTTCAAGACGGAGCATTTGATATAGGCCATCTCAAAATTGTAAACCTTGGCCTTACTAATGTATCCATTAAGAAGCTGATTGAAAAAAGTGAGGCAGATTTCAAAATGGAAAATTTAAAATTCCAATTGAATAAAGATATTATTGAAATCACAAAAGGTGAAATTACTCTTGATCCTGAGGGTCATCTGAAATTGGGAGCTGATAAATTAAGTTGGAATAAAGCGAAGAATCAAGATGTATTGGGCGAATTTGTATTTGCATCAGATAAGATTTTGTACAAAATAAATGGTTCGATTTGCCAGGGAACAATTGAATCCAGCGGGACGATTTCGGGGCTTGGTCAGCAACCGGTGATGGATGCAGAATGGAAAATGAAGGGTGTAGAAATCAAAGAAGTGATGGCATCCTTTGACAATTTTAATCAGACGTTTATCACATCAGAAAATATAAAGGGGAAAACAAATATCTGGGCAAAGACGCTGATCCCATATGATGAATCAGGAAATATTCTTTTTCAAAAAATTCAGGTCAGCGCAGCCATCGATATCAAGGATGGGGAACTTGAAAACATGAAAACACTTGAAGACTTCAGCAAATACATTCACTTGCAGGATCTACGTGATATCCGGTTCAATGAGTTTAGAAATTATTTGAAAATTGAAAATGGTAACGTATACCTGCCAGTAGTTTTTATTCAATCAAATGCCATCAATCTAAGCGTAAGTGGTATTCATAGTTTTGATCAACACATCCTGTACAATCTTAAAATCAATGCGGGACAGGCTGTATCCAATAAGTTACGTAAACCAGATGTCGGGAAAAATTATAAGAAAGCCAGAAAAAGTGGGTGGATAAATCTTTATTACGTACTATCCGGTACCACCTCTTCTGTCAGGTATGAGCAGGATCAAAAAGAAGTACTCACCGGTTTTGAGCAATCGTCAGTGCTTAAAGAAAATCTTCGGAAATATCTAGTGGACCAATTTGGATATGATGTCTATTGGTTGGAGCCAAATGAGTGGGAGGATATTCCGGAATACGAGTGACGAGTAACGAGTAACGAGTGACAGTGACGAGTAACGAGTAACGAGTAACGAGTGACGAGTAACGAGTAACGAGTAACGAGTAACGAGTGACGAGTAATGAGTAATGAGTAATGAGTGACGAGTAATGAGTGACGAGTGACGAGTGACGAGTGACGAGTGACGAGTGACGAGTAATGAGTGACGAGTAATGAGTAATGAGTAATGAGTAATGAGTAATGAATGACGAGTGTTGAATGACGAGTGAATGTCGATTCAAATAGGTTCAATCTAATACAATCATTTTTTGAATGGAAGAAGAGCCAGAAGTTTTTAAGGTGTAATACATGAGTCCTCTTGAGGTGAAATCAGAAGAAGAGATAGTGATTTCATTTTTACCCTTGCCGTATTTTCCTTTCGTTCTATATAAACTGCTACCGTTTAGGTCAAATAATTCAAAAGAGATGGTTCCAGATTCTTTCAACTCGAAAGGAATGGTTGTTTTTTCTCTCCAGGGATTTGGTTCCGGTGCAAATACAATAATGTGATCATCACTCTTACTTTCAGGAGCTCTTAGGACTGGTTTAAAAATCTCATCGTGCATTCCGTATTGTTCGGCTTCAGTGATATCTGAATTGATGGATAAGTTTTCATGTACTTCACCATTCCTTTTGGCCTTTGCTTTTATTGTAAAAAGAATGTCACCTTTTGAAGGTAGAAAGCCATCTTCTTTAAACCAACTTAATGTCATTTTATCGCTGAATAATGCAATATTTTCCGCAGTCAGATCCATTGTGCCGGTAGAAATTCCTATAAATTGTAAATCAGGATCTGAAACTGT
>JBATMM010000337.1:0-3841 GCA_049289835.1 Saprospiraceae bacterium
ATCCCTTTAGCTTTGTTCCATAAATAAAATCAAATCAAGATAAATATGAAAATGCACAAACGCACATTAGGAAATAGTGGCCTTGAGGTATCAGCTCTTGGTCTCGGCTGTATGGGGATGAGCATGGCTTATGGAACAGCTCCGGAGAAGAAAGAAATGATAGATCTTCTGCGGAAAGCCGTCGACATGGGGATTACTTTTTTCGATACGGCTGAAGCTTATGGTCCTTTCACAAACGAAGAATTGATAGGTGAAGCATTTCAATCTATCCGGGATCAGGTCATCATCGCTACAAAGTTTGGTTTCAACATCCGGGATGGTAAACAAATAGGGGTGACAAGTCGCCCTGACCACATAAGAGAAGTTGCAGAGGCATCACTCAGGAGGTTGAAAACAGATGTCATTGACCTTTTCTATCAGCATCGGGTTGATCCGAGTGTGCCCATAGAAGATGTCGCCGCTGCGGTCAAAGAATTAATACTGGAAGGTAAAGTGAAACACTTTGGTCTGTCAGAAGCAAGTCCACAAACCATTCGTCGCGCTCATGCTGTTCAACCTGTCACTGCATTACAAAGTGAATACTCCCTTTGGACGCGTGGCCCTGAAGAACATATATTCCCTGTATTGGAAGAACTCGGAATTGGTTTTGTTCCATTTAGTCCACTTGGAAGAGGATTTCTGACAGGTAAAATGGATGAGAATACAAAATTTGATAGTACGGACTTTCGCAATAATCTTCCACGATTTACACCGGAAGCACGGAAAGCAAATCAGGCCTTGATTGATTTAATTACACGTGTGGCTAAGCAAAAAAATGCGACTACTGCACAAATTGCACTTGCATGGATACTCGTACAAAAACCCTGGATTGTCCCTATCCCCGGAACGACAAAGCTGCATCGCTTAACTGAAAATATTGGAGCTGTTGATATTGAACTGACACCGGATGATCTGCGTGACATTGAAACAGCTTCTTCAGAAATAAAAATAACCGGTAGCAGGTATACAGAACAAATGGAGCGTATGACAGGGCTTTAATTTCTCAAAAATAAAGACTGAAAACTAATCTTCTTGTTTAGATATTTTCTCCCTGAACAAAATTCCCCCAGCCTTATCTTCTCCTATAATGAAGAATATTCCATTTTCCAATCCACTGATATTGATCTTTATAGGCTCATGAGAGAATGAGTAATCCATTATCCGGATTTTACCAACGATATCAACAACCATTATTTTATAGATGTCGTGATTTTCTGTTTGTACGATTACGAAATCAGACGCGGGATTGGGAACTACTGATGTTTTAATATTAGACACATTGTGTGATGATGTTATACCTTCTATAAAATCGCAATCCACCTGATCTAGACTTAAATTGATCAATCCAATATCCGGATCTTCATAACATCGGAACGAATAGGAAGGTGCATCGAAGGGCTGAAGGATGGTATGACTATGAAAGAAAAAAGAATTAATTGAACCCAATCCTTCTATCACTCTCATTTCACACCATTGCCCGGGCTCAAAAAGATCCGGATAAGTAATATCCTGAAAAGCAAAACTATGTCCATTGATATCAATCGTACCCGTTGAATCAACTATAAATGGAGAAGGACTCAATCCGCCGAAATACATGTATTGAAGTGTATCGCCCACATTCTTACTGAAGTCATATAATACATTCCAATATTCAAACCAATTTGGTTCATACCCATAGATGATTTGATTTTCTTCGAAGGCGTATGAAGTTTCAGTAAACGTGTCCAGTGGACTACCTACTATGCTTTCATCTACACGGATTGTTGTGGACAGGATTTTTTTAACATGGCGTGTCCCAAAGATCGTATCCTCCTGCATCACCTCCAAACGGGTCAAACCATAGCCAACCCAGGAGTTAAATTCGTATGTCCATTTTGCACCCGGAACAAGCCAATGATTTTGGCTGGAAATGGATGAAATGAAACAGAGTTGAATAAATATGTAGAAAAGTGATTTCATATTCCTAATTTTTATTCTATCTCCTAAGATAACATTCAAATTGCGATTCCGCAGCATATCATTTTACATAATGCTTACTTCAATCTTTCCAAAACTCCTTTTCGTTTAATAATATTCTTATAATCCCATTGTATTTCCCTAGATTTTTTAAGCCAGCGGCTCAGGTCTTTTTTATTAATTTGATCAACAGAAGTGTAACGCATTTCAGCTGCTTTGAAGCTGCCTTCCTTTTGCAAACCTTCTTCGTCAAAAGACTGACCGCTCCAGAATAATAAACGGACATTGTTTTTCAATTTACTATACCCCACGACAGGATTCCCATCTAAAAACCAAACGGGATGTGCATGCCAGATTTTATTCTCTGCTGCTGGCATATTGAGGTTTATCTCCCCGGCCAGTACATTACAAATCTCTCTGTCTTCATCCGATAGTGCGTCATTGTATGCTTTAACTTCCTTATTCATCTCTTGCTTTTTCAGTTAGCGCCCGATCTGTGGCAATGTGTTATTTACTTTCGGACTATTTGTTTATAGTCATCAAAGTTGCAATCATTTTTGCAAATACTTTATCCTGTTTATCATTGGTGACCATTCCTTCACATATGACGAGTGTTTTTCCCACCTGAATTACATTGCCGATAGCATAAATTAAATTTGCATTTGCGGGTTTTAAAAAATTGATTTTGAATTCCACTGATAGTACATCAGACTGATCCGGCATCATCGTATAGGCGGCGTAACCACAAGCGGAATCAACGATGCTGGTCAAAACACCTGCATGAAAAAAACCGTTTTGTTGCGATAGCTTCGGATCAAAAGGACATTGAATGATAACTTTTCCTTCCTCAATAGATAAAAGAGAAGCACCAAGCGTCTGCATGAAACCCTGCTTAGTAAAACTTTCACTTATTCTTTTCCTGATGGACTCATTCATACATTCACATTTCTTTTAAAGACACATTCATAGTTTTCCCAAAGATCAGAAACCATCCGATAAAACCAATGCAGAGATAAACAAAACTATCACCGATCATGGAATACAATGTCGTCACACCTTTCACAGGCAAATGAGCCATCATCACTTTATCATTGTGGTCATAACTGCTCATCTGTGCTGAGAATTCACCATAGGGAGTAATCGCAGCAGACATACCAAATCGAGTTGAGCGCAAAATAGAATGTCCCTGCTCTACCGCACGAAAAGCAGCCATACGCGTATGCAACGGATCGATTCCTCTCCAGTCAGAAGAAGGATCAGCTACAAGATCTGCTTTCAATTCACCAAATCCTTTAGCGAGATAGGGAAAATCATAGTCATAACAAATGACCGCACCCGTCTTCACTCCGCCAATATCAAATACTTTCAAAGGCTCCTTTCCTTTAATTGCTGGTTCACCAGGCACAGGCTCATGTTTGTTGTACGTAGATACCAAAGCTCCGTTAGAATCGAAAAACAAATAATTGTTTCGGTACTGCATAGGAGATTCTGAAAGCGGAACAATGAAAGCAGCTACTAACGGAACATGCAGCCTACGTGACAATGCAGATAAAGAATCCCTCCATGCATTTTCTTCATCGGGCATGATGAATGTGGAGCCCTCATTCCATACTACAAGTTTTGCTCCACTATGAGCAGCAAGTGTAGTCCGGTCAAATAAATTTCTCTTGACAACATCATTACTTTCTTTTGAAGGCAACGGATATCCATTGACTTCGGAATCGGTTCCAACAGCTGCAACTTTTATCGTGTCTACACCACTAGCTTTACTTAAATCATACCTCATGGTGCCATACACAATAAGAAGGATTAAAGCCGAAAGCGGTATTTGAAATGTAAGCAAAGA
>JBATMM010000338.1:0-7004 GCA_049289835.1 Saprospiraceae bacterium
ATGTATTTCAGCGTGATCTTTAAGTTGTCGGCACTGTAGACCGCATCGTAACTAAACTGTAGTCCACCGGTACTATTTGAAATTTTGGCCGGCTCAGGTAAAGACTCAACAACATAACCATCAGGCAGCTTTAAATTAAATATCATGGACACTTCTTCAGGATAATTCACTTCAATAGGGTAGCTCCTTTTTTCAAGTCTGAACCAAATGTCATCAAGTCCAATCGGAAATATGGGTTTCAAAAAGAATTTATCATTGACGACAGTCGCGAAAGATTGATTGACGATCATGGCTTTGATCACGAATGGCAAAGCAGGATCATTTGTATTTATAAGCTGCTCATCAGAAATATTGATAGGTGCTCCACCACATACAATAAGATTTTTGTTGAAATTTTTGTCCTCATCTCCATTCTTTCTTCCATGATATGCCGGATAACCAGTAAAGTCAGATTCAATGGTGCCGTTAAAATTGCCATCCTTATCAAGCGTACCATCGATCATATACATTGTTTTACTTAAGGCCGGTTTGATATCAGTCCAAACAGGATCAATCTCATCTACTATCCATCCTCTCGAATTCAATGCCTGTTCGCGTAATGTCCCCAACGGAAGATATTTATCCCCAAGGTCAATCCAGGTATCATGATGATCAATACTGGCTAGTATGACCATATGATTAAATTGGTCCGGAAACGGGTATAATTCAAGGATTTTACCATGATCCCTTGTGCTCAGCAGTACCGGTTTTGCCACTATTCCACATTGGAGCAACGCAGCGCACATCAGTTTATTGAGATCACCACTGCTGCCTGATCTTGCTTTGAGTATATCATTGATATCCTGGCTAGTACTGTAATTGTATTTACCATTCCATTGTATGTTCTGATTGATGTAGTCATATATTTTTTGTGCAGTCTCTATTTGGGAAGAGTCTGAGCCCGGAAATATATTAGCTGCCTTCAGGACCAGTTCGCCAGCCCGTTTATTTTTCAATTGGCCACCCCATTCCGGAAGTGCATACAATTCTTCGGCTAGTTTCGCCCAGGTATTCATTACTTGTTTGCGGGGAGTACCGGGATGCTGAATAGATCTTAACTGATACCGAACACGGGTATAATAATCCTCCATCGTTGTGATGAAACTTTCTTCTTTCAGCGCCGGCACATCTTCATTGATAAAAATGTTTGTGGTATTATTTTCACTTAATTTACCCGCGGAGGATGAACCTGCAGATTTTAAGGATTGAGATTTTAAGTTGATCTGTTTTGAATCCAGAGGACTTCCCTGTGTGAGTATGGCGTAATCATAATCTTCCGGCAGTATGGTTTTTAATTCAGCATATACGATCGGAATACATGACTGAAAATACCAATCGACGGGGTGAAAAATGCCTTTGGAATTGATCGTGTATTGATATTCAATGACAGATCCAATGACAAGACCGGGGAATGCAATTTTTTTGGAAGAACGGGTATCATTTATTTTTTCTTCGAATATCTGATCAGGACTTACATCGATCCGGGTACCATCAGGGAGATGCACCATGGCTTTAATATCCGTGATGGTGGAATAGTCATCCTTGGTATAATATTTAATCACAGCATTTCCATATTTATTAATTCCGGCTTCTTTCAGGATTTTAATGGCGTAATATCGGTTTTCAAATAAGGGATAGACAGCATGGATGTCTTTGTATCTGACCAGGCCTGTTTTCGCCAGTATGACAGCAAGTGCTTCTGTATCCGGCGCATAAACTTTCATCGCTAAATCATCAGGGGATATGCTACCGAAATTAAATTTTGTTTCCTGGGCAGTTACCGATGCAATGCCTGAAACAAAAATGAATAGAATAGAATACAATCTTTTCATAAGAAAGCATGTAAGTTGTGTTTGCATTAGGACTTTGTCAATACGATTTGCTCATTAAACTTCTGATGCCGCTCGTTATAAAAGTTTTTAAGCGCAGTATATTCAACAGGATCAAATTCCAATTGCTTCAGCGTATATTTCATCGTGACATTCAATTTGCCTGGTGTCTGTGAAGAATTGTATGACGCCTGGATTCCATTATTTTCAGTTACAAATTTTATAGGATTCGGAGTTGATTCTACAACATAGCCTTCAGGTAATGTTAAATTCAGGATCACTGTCACTTCTTCCGGATAATTCATTTCTATCGGATAAGTTCTTTCTTCGAGTTTAAACGGAAGTTCATCCATGCCATTCGGGAATATCGGATTCACATATATTTTATCCGTTGTCACGGTGGCGATGGATTGATTGATCACTTTTGCTTTCAACTGAAAGGGCTTTGCTATTTCTTTTTTATTGATCATCTCGATGTCTGCAAGCTTCATGGGCGTCGTGCCGATCATCAATATATCCTGACCGAATTTATCTTTTTCATTATCTGCATTGGTTCTTTGTTCGACCGCATGGTAGCCGGAATATCTGGATTCAACAGTTGCATTCAGGTTACCTTCTTTATCCAGAGTGCCTGTGATGAGGTAAGTTGAATTACTTGACCCAGGCACGATATCGATCCATACCGGATCTTTTTCATCGACAAGCCAGCCTCTTGAATTCAACACATCGGCTCGCAATAAACCCATCGGGAGATTTTTATCACCGAGATCGAACCACATATCCTTTCCTTCGATGTTAGCCACGACAACCATGTGGTTAAACTGATCGATAAATGGATAGAGTTCAAGTGGTTTGCCATTGTCACGGGTGCTGAGCAGGACGGGTTGCGCATCGATGCCGGCTTGTATCAGGGCGGCACACATCAGTTTATTAAGATCACCGCTATTACCGGATTTTGTTTTCAATATGGTGCTGATGTCGCGCATTCCGCCATATCCCTGCATATCGTTCCATTGAATATTGTTGTTGATATAATCATAGATGATTCGTGCAGTCTCCATTTGATTGATAGACGTATCGACAGTGATGCCTGCAGCTTCTAATACCAATGAACCCGGTCGTTTATTTTTGAGCTGGCCTCCCCACTCAGAGTCCTGATATAGTTCTTCAGCTAATTTTTTCCATGAATTGAGTACAGGTTCTCTTGGTCGCATTGGAAAATGATAAGCTTGCAGTTGATAGCGTACCCTGCTATAATAGTCATCCATGGTGGTGATGCAGCATTCCTCCTTCAATGCGGGCACATCCTGATTGATATAGGTGTTGATATTAAATTTTATACTGGCTGTTTCGCGCTGAACTTCATTGCTAACCACCAGGCCACCCGTCTGAACGCTATTGATATAATTAACAGATTCAATTGATTCATTTCTTTCTTTTTTGTCAAGTTGCTCCCCCTGTACCAGAATGACATATTCATACCAGTCCGGAATTTTTGTCGTCAGCTCAGCATAGCGGATGGGGATATGGCTCTGGAAAAACCAATCGACAGGTTGAAACATGCCGTCTTCGTAGAGGGTATATTGATATTCGATGATGGCACCTTTTACCAGGCCGGGGAATGCAATTTTTTTAGCGGACCAGAAGTCATTTGTTTGTTCGTCAAAGATCTGACTGTTATCTACTTTAATATCAGTGCCGTCCGGCAGGTGAACCATTGCTTTGATATTGGCCACTTTTGAATAGTCCTTATAGGCATAGTATGAGATTTTCACATCGCCATATTCATCGATGCCCGCATCAGTGAGGAGCTTGATGACGACATGCCGGTCTTCGGTGAGTGAATATTTATCGACCTTGACATCATAGCTGATTCTGCCTTTTTTTGACAGGATGACGGCGATGGCTTGTGTGTCGGCAGGATATACTTTCATCACCAGGTCGGCCGGAGATACTTTTCCAAATTTGATTTTGATGTCCTGACTGAATGAAGAGTTGACAAAAGAAAGAAAAATGATAAGAAGAGGGAGTAAGGTTTTCATTTAAAAAAAATAATGTTAGTGGTGAAGAATCGAATAACAACTTCAAGTTATGAAAATATTTTAAAAGACTGGCTGAAATACCCTTTTGGTCGAAGCAAAAATTAAAGTAAATAAAATAATAAGTACGATTAAATATTTCATGGCCACTCATTATAAATATTAGTAATGAAATATTTAGAATAAAAACTATACCTCCGCCATTTTCTCTTTCGCCACCGAATGCCTAAAAGCAATAAACGCAAACACCGCACTCACCAACAACAATATACTCCCAAGAAAAAACGGCGCTCCCGGAATATAAATCGGATTCTCCGGCCGGATACCCCAAGCAAATAAATTAGTCATCACCGGCGGCCCGATGATCGCAGCAGCACTCATCAAGCTTGTCAATGCACCCTGCAATTCGCCCTGCTCACGCACATCCACCTGACTCGTAATTGTAGCCTGTAACGCAGGCCCCGCAATACCACCAAGACAATAAGGTACCAGAATCACAAACATCATCCATCCTGATGTCGCCAGTCCAAATAATAACATACCTACCGAATAAAGAATAAGCCCGATGTATATACTTCGATGATTACCCAGCCATGGATTAATTTTTCTGATCAGCAATCCCTGTACAATTCCGACAAGCGCACCTACCATGCCCAGCGACACACCAATCATACCGGGTGTCCAATGAAATCTTTCGATCGTATAAAATGACCAGTTGCTCTGTATAGCATGAGCTCCGATATAAACAAGAAACATCGCGATCAATAAATACCCCAGATCAGGATATTTTTTGAGATGAAGTAATGAGCCCAGTGGATTAGCACGTTTCCAATCCAACTCTCGTCGATGATCAAGACTCAATGATTCAGGAAGAATAAAATATCCCCACAGCCAATTGAGAAAACACAAAATAGCCGCAGCAATAAACGGAACTCTTGGTCCAAGTCCGCCAAGCAAACCACCGATGACCGGACCAATGATAAAACCCATTCCAAATGCAGCACCGATCATTCCAAAATTCTTTGCCCTGGTTTTTTCATCACTGATATCCGCGATATAGGCAGCAGCAGTTGTAAAACTCGCGCCAGTAAAACCCGCTAAAACCCGTCCAAGAAATATCCATTCAATCGTCGGCGCCCAACTCAACAAAATATAATCCAATCCAAAGCCAAAAAGAGACAAGAGGATAATAGGCCTTCTGCCATACTTATCACTCAGATTACCGATCAACGGTGCAAACATGAATTGGGTAATCGAAAAAGCGAACAGAAGCCAACCATTGAGACTGGATGCATGACCGGTATCGACATGCCCGATTTGCTTCAACAGGTTGGGCATGACCGGGATGATGATCCCCCAGCCGATCACATCCATCAGCAGGGTGACGAAGATGAAACCAATGGCAGCTTTACGATTCGATTGCATGATGCGAAGGTAGTAAGAGGGTAAGAGAGTAAGAGGGTAAGAGAGTAAGAGATGAAGGCAATCGCTTGTTTCCAAGTTCCAGCATATTCAAACCAAGATGCATTGGCAAGGCTTGCCCCTGCCTTGGAAAACACCAAAATGAATCTTTTCTTGTCTGGTCGGGGTGTTTTGCAACCACCCTGACCAGACAAGAGAAATGGAAAAAGGGTCGTAGTGTCTTGTTCGAGGTCAGAGACACACGAACGTCGGGTAAAAGGATGCCGGATACCAGACTCATGGTGCGTCTCGAGTCCGGTATCCGGCATCCTTTAATCCGGAATCCTCAGATTCATGACGCAAATCTGTATTCTCCAGGAGATCCTCCCAGACTCGAAATGCCTGAGATTTGAATGACATTTGATAATCCATGCTAAAGAAACTACTTTTGCAGGGCTTTTTTGGAAAGGGTCCTGAGGATTTTCCTGAAATACATCTCCAGAAATAAGTGTAGTATTTTGATAAACAACATAGTATATATATATTAATTATGGCTTTAATTAGTGAAATCCGTAAACACAGCTGGGTGCTGATCGTCCTGATTGCTTTAGGCATGGGTGGATTTGTGCTCATGGACATGGTCAATAAGGCCTCGAGATCAAGTGGCAGCAGTTACACCGTCGGTTCCGTCAATGGTCAGAAAATTGAATGGCCTGACTTTCAGCGCGCAGAAAGGATACTATATCCCAACTCCACCGGAGATGTCTACGGCCAGCGTAATTATATCTGGAACTACATGGTGGAAGAGCGTCTCCTCAGAGATGAATCTGAAGACCTCGGATTGAGCGTAGGCGATGAAGAGCTTCAGGACCTCGAGTTCGGCACACACCTCAGCCCGATCATCCAACGTAATTTCCGTGATCCGAATACAGGCCAGGTCGATATGAAAAATCTCGATCAGATCAAAGCCAACCTCGGTACAGGAAAACTTCAGCCACAACTTGAAGAATATTGGGGCTATCAAAGCGGTGAAATCAAAAAAGAAAGAATCCAACGTAAGTTGACTAACATCGTCAAGAAAGGTATCTATACGCCTACCTGGATGGCTCAGCAATTACAGGCTGAACAGGGGACGAATTTAGATTTTAAATATGTCAAAATTCCTGTTGACACAACAGCTACAAGTGAAGTCAAACTCACAGATGATGACTTCAAGGCATTCATGAAAGAGAATGAAGGCCTGATGAAAAAGAAAGAAGAATTCAGAACTGTTGACTTCGTTGTTTTCAATGTCGTTCCCACAGCTGAAGATTCTGCAGTAGTACGCACCGCGATCACTGACCGGATCCAACAATTCCGTGAATCAAAAAATGATTCTCTTTTTGTGGAGAATAATTATGGAACGATCGATGCCGTCTATTACAAAAAAGATGACCTGGCTGAATCTATAGCCGATACAGCTTTTAAACTTCCGATAGGTTCAGTTTATGGTCCATACATCGATGGTGTGGACATGAAAGCTGTCAAAATTCTGGATAGAAAAATAATCGCTGACTCAGTTAAAGCACGTCACATCCTGATCAGAGCAGAAAATGCTGGAGCTATCGCTTCAGCCCGCAAGACGATAGATAGTCTCAGAACATTGATTGAATCAGGCAAAGAAAGATTTGATTCATTAGCGATGAGAGTAAGCCAG
>JBATMM010000339.1:0-1757 GCA_049289835.1 Saprospiraceae bacterium
GATGATATATCCGCAGTTCTAAAAATAATCATACTAAAAACCTTATTGCTTGTATTATCATCTTTTGTAAGATGAAAATTAGGGATTTTTAAATATTCATGTGTAAGTTTTTCTACAAGTGAATCAAACCTATTTATATTCCTTTTACTATTCATCAAACTCAAATATTTAGCATAGTCGGGCACACAAAGCAGTCACCAACACAACCTGTCCTGCTGTTTTGTGGGGAATCTGCTAGCTTAATCACAAATGTAAAATACCACATTTCGGATACACAAACTATTCTTCCGGAAATTCGATTTGATATTGCGCCGTCGCCCTCAATCATCATATTTATTTCCTGTTAATCCTGTTTCTTTCGCAGATTAAACCTACGTCGCATTGATACTATCATAAATAAACTTCGCCAGATATTTAAAGATGACAGCATCAGCCAGCTTTCAATTGTTCAAAATACTACTTGTGGTTGAATTGTTAATATCCATCCGGTCAATAAAATTTTAACTCTTGGTCCCTTTTGTATCACAGTTATCATTGAAAACCACCAAATAACAAAATCAACGGGATACCTGTTTATTCAATCAATATCTCAATGACATCAATAAATTTCTCTACCTGCCCGATCAAGGGTTCAACTGTCTCCCGGTCAAAATCAAACATGTCTCCATAATCACCCTTTTGCCTCCAGTCCATCAAGTCCGCAAACAATTTTCCGTGCACTGTTGATACTTTGCCATTTTTAATAAAATTCAAACTCAATTGAGTCTTTAAACCTGAATGAGTGTGCGTTTTAAATCCATTTTTTATCAACAATGCAGAGACAATATAATAACATGCATAATATAAACGATTTATACAGGCATTCCAACTTCCGTTAACAGCCAAAATTCGAGCATCATTTAATGATTCTTTAGATTTTGCAACTCGATAATATATATAATCCTGAAAATATTCGCTCATAAATAAATTCCTTCCTGCTTAACATTTTGATACAATGGCGTAATTGACATCCTTGAATTCCAATCATCAAAGGAATACACGAAAGTCGAAATGGCCTGACCCGTCTCTAACTCCAGATCAAATAATCTATGTCGGAAAAATTGTTCGTCTTTAGTACTAATTCGTGGTTTATGGACTAATATCAGGATATCCCAATCCGAATCATCTCTAGCTGTACCTCTTGCCCTGGAACCATATAGAATAACCTGAGCTTCAGCATCAGCGCTTCTGACTGCATCTTTGATTTTTCTGGTTATTCTTTCCTCCAAATTCATAATTACCAACTTTATACACCAAAAATACAAAAGATTGACCGACGAGGAAACTTCCGTATTCCTGAATTCTTTACCATCTCACGGCCAATACTATTTACCTCGCATCACATTCAAACCTAAAAGTGCTATCCACGTCAAGCCTATCGTTATACACAACCGCTGAAAAACTCCCGCATATTCCACGAATCCCTGAAGTTGTTTAAATCCCATACTCGCAAAAACAAAAGTGACAATCATCGCTAAGCCTGTAACAGAAGTATAAATGGCCCATCCACGTTCACCATTCAACCTAAAGCGTATTTGAAATACAAAACATGCCCAGGGCATGCAGACAAATACCAACATGGAGAATGCATCATGTAAATGTCCATGTAGTGTGAACTGTCTCAATACAAGCGGCTGCTCTGCCGGATAACCGAATAGGGGATCTGTACTGAAAATACCTGCTCCGACCAACCCGACACCAACCAAACGGATAAGTAA
>JBATMM010000340.1:0-3294 GCA_049289835.1 Saprospiraceae bacterium
CTCTATATCGCCGATGGCATGAAGACGAATGTTGTTTTTATTCATTGTCGCTAACTCTTCCCTGATGGTGGAGACAAGGATATCCATCAGGGCATTGACTTCCGGTCTTGGACGATTCCAGTTTTCAGTGGAAAAAGCATATAGAGTAAGAAAGTGGATTCCAATCTCTGCTGCGGCTTCGGTGACCTCACGGACAGATTTCACGCCGTTGCGGTGGCCCCAGATTCTGGGTTTGCCATGTTCCTTTGCCCAGCGTCCATTACCATCCATGATGACAGCCACATGTTGTGGCAATCTGGATAGATTAATCTGTTCTTTTGCTGAAGCCATAAGGTCGGCAAAGGTATTGATTAAAAACGATGCCGGAACAGGGTCCCGGCATCGTTTTTAATCATTGGGTAATCAATGAAAAGAGACGCGATAAATCGCGTCTCTACGACCGTAATTATTATGTGTTTCTACCGAAACTTCAGAACATCAGGCTGACACCTGCTCCAAGTCCATTATTTCTGACCTCAATCTCTGTATCTGATATATTGGAAACGCCATATAAATACCTGAGATCAATGACCAGCGGGCCGAGCGCAATGCCTGCTCCGGCATGAATGCCGATTTCTATTTTTTTGTAGTCATTCAGAGTTATATCATCAGATGCATCAATAAGGTACCCAAAACTTGGTCCTGCAAAAACAGAAAAGCCCACGTCTGTACCAAATTTGAGTTTCACCAGCACAGGAACTTCAAGATAATTGAAGGTGGCCGTGATGTCGGGTCCTGATATATCTTCGATTTTAGCTCCTTTCTGAAGCCAATGGAATTCAGGAGATATATTAAGCACTTCGCCAACCGGGAAATCAGCTACTAAAGCCACATCAAGTCCGAGCTTGGCTTTGGTATTAATGTCCAGAGAGCCACTTTTGAAATCCTGGTTTGAAAACAATACTCCTGCCCTAACCCCAACTTTCGGTTCAGATTGAGCCTGGAGATTGCTAAAAATGAACATCGAGAAGATAAACAACCCAATGAACTTAAATTTTAATACGTTTTTCATATAGTTTGATTTGATGATGAATTATAAATGATTTTTTATAAAAGTACGATTTCACGTTACACAATCCGGTCGTTTCCAACCGATAGGACGTTTAATATTGGTATAAACCTGAGGGAAGATTTTATAACACAAAAAATACAGGAAAGTTGAAAAACGATTGATGAGCGGAGATTATCTTGCATGATCATGGAAGAAACCAGGGAAACAACTTTCTCCTTATTATTTTATAAGTTCCGCTACCACTTCTTCCTGGGCATGATCATCCTCATAGCCGCTATCAACCTGACGATTGATATTATGGAGATAGATGCTGCTCAATATGCATCCATTTCTCTGGAGATGTCGGGCAGTGGAAGTTATCTCCATGTCATGCAAAGGGGACAAGACTATCTTGACAAACCACCTCTGTTGTTTTGGTTGTCTTCTTTGAGCATTTCAGTTTTGGGAAATTCAAACATCGGATACAAATTACCTGCTGTATTGATGTTGATAGTCGCGCTATGGGCCACATTTTCTTTTGCTAGATTATGGTATGACCGGCGAACAGGTATAATAGCTGCATTAATTCTGGGTACAACACAGGGCTATCATTTGATGACAAATGATGTGCGCACGGATGGGCTTCTGACTGCATTTGTCATTTTAGCTGTTTGGCTTCTGTCGTTATATCTGAAACATGGGAAGTGGGGCCATCTTCTATTAGGCGGCTTGTGCACAGGGGCAGCGATGCTTGCCAAAGGGCCGATTGGTATCGTTATTCCGGCTATGGCTATACTTGGCCATCTGGTATTAAACAAGGAATGGAAAAAACTATTTAATCCGGCGTGGTTAATTCTTTTAGTTCCTGTTGTGATTGTCTTAGCACCGATGTGTTATGGCTTATACACTCAGTTTGATCTTCATCCTGAAAAAGAAGTCTACGGAATGAAGGGGCCTTCAGGGTTACTGTTTTATTTTTGGACACAAAGTTTTGGCCGGATCACAGGTGCCAGCCATTGGCATAACCATGCACCGGTATATTATTTCTTGCAAACCATGCTTTGGGATTTTCAACCGTGGATCATACTATTCTTTCCTGCCCTGGTGCGTAAAATGGTGGCATGGAGGAAGCAAAATAAGTGGAATGAACAAAAGCCAGAATGGATATCGCTTTCCGGATTTGTATTGCCTTTTATAGCGCTATCGATGTCCGGGTATAAATTACCTCATTATGTATTTCCATTATTTCCATTTGCTGCTGTCATCACGGCTGATTATTTGGTAAGGACAGCAGAAAGGCTGCCCCGATGGTTTGAATATTTTCAAATGTTCATTATTCATTTATTATTTGCTGCTGGGTTATTGATCCTGCTGTGGGTGTTTCCTGTTCATACAATTTGGATTTTATTTTTATTCCCTGTTTTTTATTTTCTTTTTTGGTGGTATAGAAAAAAATCTGCTGATGCTATTGACAGATGGCTTTTGCCTTCTTTAGCCGGAGTGATTTTTTTTCAACTGGTGATGAGTCTTCATTTTTATCCACAATTGTTGAACTATCAATCTTCAGGTGAGGCCGGAAAATATATAGCAGTGGAAAAACCGGCACATGTCTATTGGTATGACCAATCCGGGTTTGCACTTGACTATTACAGTGGACACACGATTCCGCATATCACCCGAGAGCTGATGGATACTGTGATGAGAGGTAGTTGGATCTATGTCTCTGCTGACGCTTTGAGACAAATGCCTGCATATAAAATCATACGTACTTATGATGACTATAGAGTGACGCTATTGAGCATTGAATTTCTGAACCCGGCGACAAGAAGTAATAAATTGAAAAAAATGTATTTGATAGAGGTAACGGGGATAGTGGATTAACGCAAAGGGATTTGACCTCGGCTTTAGTATTCAGTAATCGGTATTCGGTATTCAGTATTCAGTATTCAGTATTCAGTATTCAGTATTCAGTATTCAGTATTCAGTAAAAAAATTAAACCTAATAAAGTTTCAAACTTCAAAACAATATCCCAAACTGTTTCCATTTCGGATTTTGACTCAGGCAGTTTCTAAACTGTATTCAATTTCAAATCTTTATCTTACGAGACTAATTTCACTTGATCACTTGATCACTTGATCACTTGATCACTTGATCACTTGATCACTTGATCACTTGATCACTTGATCACTTGATCACTTGATCACTTGATCACTTGATCGCTGAATACTGAATACTGAATACCTATTTTTACTCTATGACAAAT
>JBATMM010000341.1:0-9119 GCA_049289835.1 Saprospiraceae bacterium
TCATAAGCTTGTCTCAATCCATTGAGAGCCCAGCCATTTTTAGGATAATGCTTAAGATCTTGAATATAGACGGCGATGGCCTCTTCAGGTTTTTTAGCTTCAAGAAGTACAGCACCCAGATAATGTCGAATAGAGAAATACCAATCCGGCGGCTCCTGGTAAAGAAGCTGATCTTCAACCGTCACTGCAGCACGAAGTAATCTTATGCTTTCATCATATTTACCTTGCCTAGCCAATAGATTTCCTTCAAGTGTTTTTTGTGCGATGTCAAGGATTTGAAACATCGTATTGAAACCCCATATTTTAATCTGCTTAAATGAATCTATCGCTGCAATCTTTTTTAAAGCTGTCAATTCAATTTTTGCATTTTCTAAATCATTGGTACCCATATATGCCATCCCTCTTGCATAATGATATATACCCATTGGGTAAGTAAGTGAGGGATCAGGCGGCCCTTCATGCAATATATCCTGCCATTTTCCAAACTTGACACGGATGAAATATGGAATTGAATTCATATGCTGCAGTCCGAGCATATTGTGATCATACATCGCTTTAGTATTTGTCTGCTCTGCCAATTTTAAAGCCGCCTTAATCGCCCATTTGCTTTCACCTCCCAGCGTAGCACAACCGGCCAGAAAATGATAATTATGAGGATAATACGTGACTGGATATGCTCCTTGTGCATGACATTGTGTGACATAATTGCTATCCAACCCTACAGCTTTTATATTGTCTAAAGTTCCCTGGTGGTAATCACCTGTGTGGATATAAATATGCGATGGCATATGTACAAGGTGTCCGGCATTTGCCACCAAACCATCATCGAATAACTGACAACTTACAAGTGCTCTTTCGGGTGTATTGGATGCTTCCACTGCATGTATATAAAAATGATTTCCCCCGGGATGTTTGGGATTGAGTCTGATGGCGGATTCAATGGCCTTCATGATTTCGGGAGTCCATGGCATCGGATTACCTGCATGGTCATAGAGATCCCATGGGTGCATATCCATGAGAGACTCTGCATACATGACTGCGATATCCACATCATCAGGATATTGCTGGTGCACTGCTTTCATAGCCACCATATAAGCACTATCGAGGGGGCGTCTGTATCGCACAGGATTTTCAATGTATCGTTCCGCCATGGCTTTGATGAGAGACGTTTCTTTTGGTGTTGAATTACCTGAAAGTTTAATTGCTTTTTGAATAGCATTGTATGCACGGATATAATTATCGGCCTCCATTCCGGCATTATAATTTGGTCCAAGCACATATGCATAACCCCAGTAGCACATGGCGCATGTCGAATCTATACGTGTGGCTTCAAAAAATGACCTGCCTGCTTCAGCGTGATTAAAAGCGTATGAGAGTAGCAAACCCTGATTGAAATATTTTTGTGCTTCAGGCTTCTTCGTGGTGATCGGGTAATTCAGAATATCCATTCCTGCCCACAGGGGTGCTTTCGTCTTCATTTTATACCACTCCGCATCTGTCAAGGGAGGCGCACACATGATCTGCGGACGCTCAGTGATATCCTCATGATTTATGACGACTGCCTTTCTACATGAAATGATGAGAATAAAGGAGACTAAAAACAAAAAGTATTTCATGATCATAAATTAAAAACCTTACCAAAGAAAAATAAAGATATTCAATCAGTTGAAAACTACCTTGCAGTCAAAGACTGCTTAACCATGTATTCGCAATGGTTTGAGATCAGGATATTGAATCGAAGTTAATAAACTTCGATTAGCGTTGAAAAAGAAACCAAAACGTATTTCATATAAAAGTCCCCGGTTGCTGAGCTGTAGTATATGGTTGAGCAAAGCTAGTCGAAGTATTAGGGGATTTAGGGGCAAAAAAAATGGGACCAAGGTCACACCCTGATCCCATTGATTCTTATAAATCGTAAAGTTTAAGAAGGCCTGCTATTGAGCTCTTCTCTCACTTTACTGTGATTCTTACTGTATGTGAAATAAATGATAAAGCCAATGCCCATCCACACAAAGAATCGCACCCATGTCAACCAAGGCAATGATGCCATCAGGTAAAGACATATGAGCACACATCCTCCACATACAAACTGATATGCAGGAACGCGGAATTTGCGTGGCATATCCGGTGCATTGCGTCTCAATAAGAATACACCTATCGCCACAAGTACAAAAGCAAACAACGTCCCGATATTCGTCAGCTCTGCTGCAGTTCCGATATTGACAGTAGCTGCAAACACAGCGACAACCAGACCAACAAGGATAGTCCCGTAAGCAGGCGTTCTAAACTTCGCGTGAACTTTAGAAAAATTCTTTCCGATCAAACCATCACGGCTCATCGAATACAATATTCTGATCTGTCCAAGTTGCATGACAAGTAATACTGTAGGCATCGTAAATGTCACTCCCATGGCGATGATAAAGGCTACATTATTCTCCCCTACCGCAGACAAGGCTGCTACAACAGGCTTCTCATTCCCAAGTACACTCAATGGAACCATACCGGTAAGTACACCTGCCACGATGATATACAAGACTGTGCAAATCAATAAAGAATAAATCATCCCGCGTGGCAAATCGCGTTGTGGATTTTTGGCTTCTTCTGCCGTGGTACTCACAGCATCAAAACCAACGTAGGCAAAGAATACAAGCGCAGCTCCGGTCATGATACCCTTCCATCCATTAGGTGCAAATGGCTCCCAATAAACATGCGGATTGAAATGCGGTAATCCAAAAGCAAGAAATAAAATGATCAGGCAAAGTTTCACAACGACTAGTGTTGCATTTACACGCGCAGATTCTTTGATGCCTATCACTAAGAGAATAGTAACCAATAAGGTAATGATCAAAGCAGGAAGATTGATCATCGCCGTGACATGTGGAAAAGCCTGCCATGCATTTGCAAATTCAGTCTTGACACCTTCTGTCAGTGCAACCCACTGACCGGTGGGTATTTGAACCATATCTGTACCGGTAGCCGCACTAATAGCACCGGGTAAATGAATCCCAAATCCCTCTAGGAATCTTCCAAAATATCCGGACCACCCGATAGCCACCGCTATATTTCCTACAGCATATTCCAATGCAAGATCCCAACCAATGACCCACGCCATCAACTCACCAAAAGAATAATAGGAATACGTGTAAGCTGACCCTGAAATGGGCACCATAGCTGCAAACTCGGCATAGCACAAAGCTGCAAGCGCGCAGGCAAATCCAGTCACCATGAAGGATATGGTAAGTGCAGGACCAGCACCAAGAGCTTCATGCGTACCCACTGCCGCAACTCCCGTCAATACAAAAATCCCTGTCCCGATGATAGCTCCAATACCAAGCATGGTGAGCTCAAAAACCCCCAAAGACCTTTTCAACGTAGAAGCGGCCGCCTGGGCCATAAGGTCTTCATGTCTCTTTTTTGCAAATAATTGACTTTTCATTTAATTGTTTTGATGAATGAATCGAATGACAAATTAAAGCCCTAGGAAGGGTTCCCCTAACAGGATATTATTCGTTAGATGCGTCAAAATAGAGATATTGACGAGTTCATTCAATTTAATTTTGATTTTTTCGATCACCCGTTGTCTTTTTTAGAAGAAAAAAAGGGCTTTCCCGGTATCCCTGGCTTAAAAGCCAGGGCTATTCAAGAGGGTTATACATTTAACTTCTGCTCACATTTATCCCTGGCTTAAAAGCCTGGGCAATTCAAGAGGGTTATACATTTAACATCTGCTCTCATTTATCCCCGGCTTAAAAGCCTGGGCTATTCATGATGCCTATGAATTTTATTTCTGATCACATTTATCCCCGGCTTAAAAGCTGCAAATAGATGATAGCAATCTCAATATTAATTGCCCTGGCATTTATGCCAGGGATAGAGATGATGAGTAATTTTCCGGGCTTTAGCCCGCAGAGAGACATCAAATGATGGCCTTCAAAATTCTTGAGATAGTCTTCCCATCCCCCATGGTATAGAAATGGATACAAGGCACGCCGCCTTTAATCAATTCCCTGCACTGCTGAATTGTCCATTCAATACCGATTTCAAGAACCGCAGCATCAGTCTGAGCTTTATTCACTTCACGCACTAATTCATCCGGCATATTGACGAAAAATTTTCTTGGAATAGCTGCAAGTTGATATCGCTTCGTCAACGGTTTTATTCCGGGGACAATAGGTACGTTTATTCCTTTGTCTCTGCAATTTTTGACGTATTCAAAATATTTCTGATTGTCGAAATACATCTGCGTCACGATATAATCTCCTCCTGCCTTTATTTTCTCTGCTGTATGGAGTAAATCATTATCCATGTTAGGCGCTTCAAAATGTTTTTCAGGATAACCGGCCACGCCGATGCAGAAATCAGTTTTAGTTCCTTTTTCAATATTGACATCGAGATATTTGCCCATATTCATTTCATTGATCTGCTTCACCAGGTCAATGGCATAGGCATGACCCCCCGGTGTGAAATTGAACTTCTCCTCGAAGGTCATGGCATCACCCCGCAGAGCCAACACATTCTTAATGTCAAGAAAATTGAGGTCAATAAGCGCATTCTCAGTATCTTCTTTCGTAAAGCCTCCACAGATAAGATGAGGCACGGCTTCAACACCATATTTATGCATGATGGCCGCACAGATCCCAACAGTTCCAGGCCTTTTTCGAATGGCTGTCTTTTCATAATAACCACTTTCATGCTTGGTATAGACAAATTCTTCTCTATGATAAGTGACATCGATGAATGGAGGCTTAAATTCCATAAGCGAATCAAGCATCTTGAAGATATCAGACATGCTGCCCCCTTTGAGTGGAGGAAGTATCTCGAAAGACATGTGTGTCTTTCCCGGGTTTTGAGTAAAAATTTCTGTGACTTTCATTGAAAAGGTCGGCTAAGGTAGTCCACCTTCCCATAACGACAAAACCCCGAACCATTGTCCGGGGTATTTATCTTGCGGACTTTCGTCAACGCTTGTTCAGGATCAACATTGTTTTTGTCAGTTGGAAATCACCAAAATGGAGTGTATAGTAATACAAACCGGCGGGCCAACGTTCGTTAGTTATCTTATACTGCTGCTTTCCGGCGCCAAATTCACGAGTGATACTCGTCATTTCAACTCCAAGCGCATTAGTTATACTTATCGTCACTTCTCCCTTTTCAGGTAGTTCAAATGGAATGACTGTTTCTTCTTCCCATGGATTAGGTCTATTTTGATGTAGTTCAACTTCATCCCCGGAAGACTGAGTATTTTCGGCTTTCCAGTCAAGTGATAAGTTGTATGTCTCCTGGGCTCCGTCATAAAGTTCAGATGCAAGGAATGTTCTGTCCATGGAAACCATTTCACTGATCATTCCTGATTTCAAGGCTTCAGCTCTTATCGTCATCACCCCGGCAGAAGGAATTGCTTCTTTAGATGTCCATGAGCAACGAAGTGTATTGCCATCCAAAAACCACATCTCTTCATTCATTCCTGGTGCAAGCGGAAAGATGCTCTCTACTGTCAGACCATCAAACTTAAGTGCCCACTGTCCGCCAAAAACATTCTTTCCAAAATCACTAAGGTCAAGGGTGATATCAAATTGATCGCCTTCATTTACATATTTATCAACGACAGAGAATGAAGCCGATTTTTCACTTCGCGGTGTCACAGCACTGAAGTGTGCATTGACCGATTGATTAAGATCACCAATTTTTACTCCTACAAAATCTTCAACACGTCCTGTACTATCCACCTGGAATGAAGTTGATTCTTCAAATGGCCATGGATTATACGGATCATTGAATACATAGCTCTTCGGAATGAATCTCCATGATTTATTATTTGGAAATGAAGTCGTACGTCCCAGAATGATTTTCCTGATTTCAACTAGATCGATGGCGGATACCTTACCACTATTGTTGGCATCAGCAGCTATCATCTGGTATGGTGTAGACAATAATTCAATACCTAAAATGTGTTGTTGTAATTTCAGCAAGTCAATAGTTGATACCCCATTGCGTGGATTATCATCACGTGCAGCTTCAAGCGAATACATTGTACCCGCCGGTATCACAGGGAAATTAAATGTTCCGTCATCCGTCGTCGTGAAAGATGAAAATAACTGGCCGGCCTGCATCAGCCTCACACCTACATTTGCTACTGTAGTTTCCTGCTGAGGTGTAGCCACTACTCCACTCACTCCGCCTGATGGAAGCCCGCAGACACCTGTTGGATCAGTGAATACAATTGTAGTTTGACAATAGTCCTTATTATTCCAGTTATCCCACACCCAGATATTGATCGGTATCTGTACACCAAGTGCTATGATATCTGCACAAGTGAATAAGCGGCTTGGCTGATATACAGTACCTGAGAATGAATACCTCAGTTGTTCTTTCGGTGTGCAATTGTCAAAACTGCTTGCATTAAAGTCTTTAGCCCAGATCGTGATATTACCGGTAGATGGCATTGGCACAGTACTCAATCCATTGATACAAACCGGTGTTGGTTGTTTACAATCTTCAAGTCTTACTTTGTCTTCACAAGTTGTAATGTTACCACAACCACTTCGTACAGACCAAAGGATCCTGTAATATTCCTGTGGCTTTGTAGGATCATTATATGCTAATCCATATTTTCTAAGGGAAATCGTAGGACTTTGTGCAGTATTTAATACCAGATCAAATGTTCCATCAGGATTCATGACTACCTCTGTTGTTGCTACGGCGATGATAGGTGTTGAACTTCCCGGAGGATAAATCTTGACATCATAGGTCACCTCACTCGAACAAATATCTTCGATGTGTTTAGTATAATTCAGGTGAACGTAACATGATGTTGGGAATGCCGGATCAATGACCGGTGTTATCTCCGGATCAGAAGTACAGAAAACTTTCACATCACCTGTGCAATCCGTAAATACGGCACCTGCTGTATCCTTTATTTTAACTATTTGCTCATAATTCCAAAGCCCTGCTCCTGTCAGAGAATTATACTGACACCAGTCGATGACCGTCCATGTACGAATGATCTTCACACAGAATCCCGCCACGTGCTCAAATCTTTGTTCTTTCAGACTGATGCCTACTGTAGCACATGCATCATTTAGTATGATCGGCTCAACAGTATCTGCAATACCACAATGTGTCAATTCAATATCTGCAGGCCAAACGATATCATCCGTCGGATCATCAGGATTGTTAGCATTGATGTAGAATGGATCGTAATTGATCACCCAGATACGTTGTGTACAGAAACCAATTTTTCCACCCGGATCTGTAGCGATAAATCTACGCTCTATCAATTTGACTGCACCTGCAGGCGCATCACCCGGAAGATCATCACCACTGCAGTCATTGAAAACAGTTACTCTTATTTCAAGATCGAGATTACAATTGTCAGTCACATATCCATCCAGACCCCAGGTGTGAGGCTGTGGTATATGTGTATTGCCCGGATCATTGATGATGATCGGTTGACGTGCACTTTCAGGGTATTCAAAACCATTGACTACTGTTCCAAATGTTCGGTCACTCAGATCTTTTAATTGATCAGGATCAAACCAATATTTACAGCTTACTGAGATATCAGGAGGACATGTTACAGTCGGTGACACTTTATCCTGTACAGCTACCTGAACCATGCAAAAATTGACATTGCCATGTTGATCTGTCACTTCAAGTTGAACCAGAACATAATCCTGGCCTGCATCACAGCATGAAAATGGTACATATTGATTGTAGGTCAACCCTCTGTCAAAATTATCGACATGTCCATCAGGCTGATGATTGTGCCCATCTGTAGTCCAGTCAAAATCTATACAGCTATCCATACGACGTGCACGGAAAGTGACAGGTCCGCAATAATCAAAACTCCCATCATCGAGTGTTGTAGCCGGCAATAAACCAACTCCCATAGGATCCTGATTATTGATCGCTATGATCGTATGCAGATCGCAATAAGCAACAGGTGGCGTATTATCAAACAAGTCAATTGTTGTCGCGCACGTTGAGAAATTACCACAATCATCTCTTACTTCCCATACGACATTATATTGGCCAAGTCCTAAAGGAGGTAAAATAAATTCACCATTGACAGGAACGATAATGACACCATTGAAACTCAATTTATAAGTGAGTGGGTAAGATCCACATTCATCAACAGCAGCCGGAGGTGCAAGATGGATTGTAGCTCCACATTCTCCGAAGTCTGCAGGCACTTCCACAGTAGGTGTGCATGTGATGACAGGGGCTGTAGTATCCGCTATATTGATAATCTGATCACGAATGATGATCTCATCTGTGTTACACCAGTTGACAAGTGTCCATTGGCGTTTTACAGCATATGAAGAACCACAATATGGAACGATTTTGTCAACAAAACCATAAAAGAACTGGCTGCAGAAAGGACCTGTGAGGCCTCCTAAACATTCAGGATCAGGAGTGAGGTCCGGACGTATACATGGATTCCCACAATAAATAGTTGTATCATTTGGAAAATGAAAATCATCTATTGTGCCTCTACGCAGAAATAAATGTTCATCACATGTAACACTGTGTCCGCTTGCATCTGTAGCTACCCATGTACGTGTGATGATTCTTGAGAATTCTCCATCGCACATATGCACATCTACCTCGTCAGTGTATGTAAGTGTTGTGGCTCCGCAATTATCAATTCCGATGACAGAATACACATTGCCACCTAATGGTGTGACAACAGCGTCACTCGGTACCGGGTAATGAGGAATAGCCTGCGGAGATATGTTGGCTGTACATTCAAGTGTAATATCTGAACACGTAATTGCAGGCGGCAATTTATCTTCGATCAGAAGACGGCTGCAACAAAAATTGCCATTTGATGGATCAGTGATACAGGCTTCAAGATATTGATTGATCCATGGGCTTGCTTCAAGCACACCATTTTCAAATACCACATCCGGATTACTGAAGGTGATGATGTAATTATCATAGCAACCATAATGATTTCCTTCAAGCAACATATCCGCAGTAATCACCGCTTCGCAATCAAAGGCTACTGAAACTTCCAATCCATCTTCACAAACTAGTGCACCACCTGCTGCTTCAACTACCTGGATCTGGAATTCACACTGTGCTGAATAACCCAGTTGATCTGTGATCTGATAGAC
>JBATMM010000342.1:0-2789 GCA_049289835.1 Saprospiraceae bacterium
GGTCAGTATCATGTCACTTTCCCCATGATGGCGAAGATTTCCGTAAAAGGCGATGACATCGATCCTCTCTATACATGGCTCACCACCAAATCAGAAAATGGTGTCCTCGATGCCCCCGTCACCTGGAATTTCCAAAAATTTATGATCGACGAAAAAGGACATGTGGTGGGATCAGTAAAGCCCAAGACTGATCCGGATACAAAAGAAATTTTGGATTGGATTGAAAACAAGTAAACAAAAATTCAACTCCCCCTTTTTCAGGGGGTCGGGGGGTAAAACAAAGCCCAAGACTGATCCGGATACAAAGGAGATTTTGGATTGGATACAAGGAAATAAGTAACAGAAAATCTAATCTCCCCTGCTAAGGAGCACCTGATTACTTTTTTTTGAGAGAAAAAAAGTAACTGATCGGAACAAATTGAAATTTTAAATCCTTCGCCTTCGCCTCAGCCTTCGCCTTTTATCACAACCCAACATTCGTCCGAAACATCTGTATCGCAATCGCAAGCAAAAGAATTCCAAATCAGAGCTCCTTATTTTATCAGGATCACTTTTTTAAGTCCAATTCCCTGAGTAGTTAATAACCGGACAAAATAAATTCCATCTGCAAGCGATGTCAGGTCAACCGGAATAGAGTTGTACCCATCAGACAAAGGGCTGAGACCATATGATATCAAAAAATTCCCCTGGCTATTAAACAATTGGATTTCTCCATCTGATTTTTCTTTCAGTGTAAATGTCATTTGAGTCAGACCATTTGTCGGATTTGGAAAAAACTTAACATTATCAATGAGCGCAACCGGGTCGTTTGTTTTTATCTGTAGATCAACTAATGTGGATGTTGAATTTGTAATAACGGGAGCATTAAAATCAAAATAAATAGATGCTTTGTTTTTTATGACTGAATGGACAGGTAATAAAGCCTTTGCGTTTATTCTAAAATGAATAAAACCATGACTTGCTTCTTCATTTGATGTGCTATCAGGAAGCAGTATATCATCAAAACGCCATTTAATGATATTTGTATCGGGAAATGAAAGCGAATAAGGGTGGCTCGATCCTATCATTTCAAATGCAGCAATATTTAATCCACTTTCCAGCGTATCGGCTATTTCCACAAAAGTGGCAGGATAAGAACCTGTGTTTTGAAAAAGAATGGTGTATTCCAGCGGCATTTCTGTTTCCGCAAAATCAATTCGGTCAGCATTCACTATTTTATCATTTGGATCAAAGCTTCCGACGACCCTTCTTTCAGCATTTGAAATATTATTTAAGTAGTTTGTCTCGATTACATTACCTGAAGAAGTAAAAGAAAGTTTTGAGATAATTTTATTCCCTATAGGCATAGAGGGGTCAACGTGAATATTAACCCTGTAACATTTTGGGAGGAAAGGGTGAATGCCGGTTAGATTCCAACTAATTTTCTTTCCTTCAATGACAGCAATGCTATCGGTAGAAATGATTTCAATCAGGTCGCTGTTAGGAGAATCTGAAAAATCAAGCTCAAGTATTCCTTCCTCAGCGTAACTGCCATTATTGTTAATACATAACTGATATGTTGCATTGAAACCAGGGCGTAATTGTGAGTAAAAACTCTGTCTGACCGACAAGTCGTGTATTAATGAATCAGGACAAAATCCGAAATCCAGATCTGCAAATTGTTCATATGTGTTACCTGTTGTAACAGATTGAATGATAGGATATGCAGTAAAAAAGGGAATAGAATCAGGTTCAAATATTAATTCATAATTTTTGGGCACGTATGAATAATAATTTCCATTCGTATTTGTGGAAAAAATAGGATGTTGATTACTACTCTTTTTTAGAATATGGTTTTGAATTGAAATATCTGAAGTATCTAAAACATGATTGCAGTCCCAATCTACATAAATATGCCCGCTTATAACGCTGTTATGTGTTGAACATCGGGGAATAATTCCGAACTCAGAACAACGGGAATTATTATTTTGCAATGTAACATTTGATGGAAAAGAAGGAAGTAAGTTGCATAAAAAAGGCACTTCGCAAACGGATAGTTTCGGATTGTCTGTAATATAGATACGATGTACGGTATCAATTTTTGATAATTGCTCAATTGTAGTTAATGACGGATTCTCAATTAGTTGGCAGCCATCTAATTTTACCACATTGTCAAGACCACTCAAACTTAGTAAGCTTGTATTTGAGTTTAAAGCAATGTCTGTGTGGGTAATATTTTCAAGGCCCTCAAGATTAATCAGCTTAGGATTAGATTGCATTCTAATTTGATCCTGACATCCATGCAAATTTTTTAATCCTTTAATATCCACTAATACCTTATTGTGAGAAATGATCATTCCCGGAGTATACTTAAAATTTTCAAGGCCATTTAAATTTACAAGCTTTTCATTATTATCTATGTCTAAAAAACAGCTTCCTTCCAAATTACTGAGACCCATCAGGCTTTCTAATTTGGCATTATCCTGAATGAGAATAAGGGAACCTGGATAATCATCAACATATTTTAGTCCTTCAAGGCCAGTCAGGGAGACCAATAAACTGTCATCGGTTATTATAAGAGATTTTGTTCGGTTGATTTTTTTAAGACTAGATATATCAACAAGAGCGGGATTTACTATAATGTATAAACTAGCAATTTCTCCGGACAGTGATTCCAGACCGGTCAGATTAATCAGGCTATCGTTACTGCTTATAAAAAGCATACCTGATAAACTGGAGAGACTATCTAATCCGGATAAATTATGTAACATGGGATTATGCTTAATGACAAGCCCATTAGCATGTTTCAG
>JBATMM010000343.1:0-2885 GCA_049289835.1 Saprospiraceae bacterium
TGATGCGATACTACTTTTAGTACCGTCACCGGGTCCATTGCATTGTAGATGAGCGTATCATTTTCAGTCATACTCTGTACAATCTTCATTTTCGCGTCCGCATATTTATCAAGACTGTATTCGTAACGATCAAGATGATCTGGCGTAATGTTGAGCAGAATAGCTACTTCAGGCCTGAAAGTTTCTACATCCTCCAGTTGAAAACTACTCAGCTCGCATACATACCAATCCGCATCACCCTCCGCCAGGAAATGACAAAATCCTTCACCCACATTTCCGACTTTTGCAGCATTAATACCTGCAGAGATCAGAAAATGATGACACAATCCTGTCGTTGTTGTCTTACCATTGCTTCCGGTAATACCGATGATCTTTCCTTTTTGATTTAGAAAAGCCCACTCGATTTCTCCGATGACATGTTTTCCTGCATTGTGCAATGCCTGCAATACAGAACTGTCATTTGCAATACCCGGACTCTTGACGATAATGTCACAAGCCACCAATTTTTCAAGATTATGTCCCTTTTCTTCAAAAGGGATATGATGTTGTTCTAATATATTCTTTCGTTCAGGTGCTATTTCATTTCCATCACTCACCCACACATCATTGCCTTTAGCTTTTGCTAATAAAGCAGCACCTATTCCACTGATCCCTGCACCTATCACTCCCACTGTTGTGGACATATCACCTTACTTTTAAAGTGATCAGCGTGATGACCGCCAACATGACACCGACAATCCAAAATCGTGTTACAATTTTTGCTTCATGCATACCCAGTTTTTGAAAATGGTGATGCAATGGCGACATCCGAAATATGCGACGTCCTGCTCCGTATTTTCTTTTTGTGTATTTGAAATAATACACCTGTATCATCACTGATAATATTTCAATCAGGAATATTCCGCACAATACCGGTATAAGTAATTCTTTCCGAAGGGCAATCGCCATCACCGCGATGATCGCTCCTATCGTCAGACTTCCCGTATCGCCCATGAATACTTTCGCCGGATAAGAATTATACCATAGAAATCCTATACAGGCGCCGAGGAAGCATCCGCTGAAAATCACTAATTCACCGCTATATGGAATGTAAAATATATTCAGATAATCTGCAATGATCGTATTGCCACTTACATAGGCAAGCATCGCAAGCGCTAAAGCAATAATAGCCGAAACACCTGTGGCCAATCCATCAAGTCCATCTGTAAGATTTGACCCATTGCTTACACCTGCGATGATGATGATGGTGATCGGAACAAACACGATCCAAAGCCATTTTTTGCCATTGATACCAAAAAAAGTAAGCAGGTCCATATAATCAAACTGATTCCCTTTGAAAAAAGGAACATTTGTCAATGATGTTTTGCAATACACCATATCAAGTTGTTGACCTGGCTTTCTTTCGTCAGTAACTTTAACATGATTCATGACCTGATATCCTCCGAGTGCTGCTTCTTCAGGTGTGAGCCTGATGACGACATCACGATGAAAAAGCATCGTCAATGCGATGATCAATCCAAGCACGATCTGTCCGAACAATTTAAATTTCGCTTTGAGACCTTGTTTATTTTTCCGGAAGATCTTGATATAATCATCTACAAATCCAATCGCACCCATCCACACTGTCGTCAGCAACATGATGAGGATATAAACATTATCCAATCTTGCTAATAACAGACATGGCACAAGAATGGCAAGAAGAATAATCAGTCCACCCATTGTAGGTGTCCCTGCTTTCTGCATCTGTCCTTCAAGACCGAGATCTCTCACGGTCTCGCCGATCTGCATGCGTTTCAAAGAACGTATGATCCTGTTGCCCAGCAACAGGGAAATTATTAATGAGAGCATGATTGCCAATCCTGCTCTGAATGAGATATACCTGAAAAGCCCTGCGCCAGGCAGTGCAAATTGTTTATCCAGATATTCAAAGAGGTGGTATAACATCTAACTACTCTTGATTTCATTTTTCTATCTCATCCTTCAAAGACGCAGATGCGAGTGGGTGACCTGGTGATCTTTATCCCCTATGGATTCACCCACTGCAACTGCTAAAACCAACCTGAGAATGATAATAGAACCTATCTTATATATCTTCTATGCCAGCGCTTCCGCGAGCACTTTTTTATCGTCAAATGGATAGCGGTGACCGTTTATCTCCTGATATTTTTCATGTCCTTTCCCCGCCACCAACAGTATGTCTCCTGCTTTCGCCATCAACACACCTGCGCGTATTGCTTCTCTTCTGTCAGTGATCCGCAACACAGTATCTTGTTTTTCTTTTCCTATTCCCTCCCACATCTGATCAAGGATGTCATCCGGATTTTCTGTTCTCGGATTATCCGATGTCAGTATCACTTGATCCGCGAGAGATGCAGCAATCCTGGCCATCTCCGGCCGTTTTGTTCTGTCCCGGTCACCACCACATCCCACTACACAGATAAGATGTGATCCTGACTTCCGGACCTGGATAAGAGTGCTCAGGACATTCTGCAAAGCATCGGGCGTATGTGCGTAGTCCACTACAGCAAACACTTGTTTACGTCCGGTCACAAGATCAAAACGACCTTCTGCCGGTTGCAACTTGCTCAATCCGGTTAGTACCTGATCCTGATTTTCTCCGAGCAATATGGCTGCTCCATATATCGCCAGGAGGTTTGAAGCATTAAATTTTCCTACTAACCTTACATGCAGTGGTATTCCATTCAATTCCAGATGCAACCCATCAATCCGGTTTTCAATGACACGCGCTCTGAAGTCCGCAATTTTGGTAAGACTGTAATTTGAGACCTTAGCAACAGTATTCTGTACCATGACTTCAGCGTGCTTGTCGTCCGTATTGATTAAGGCAAATGCCTGAGCACTCAATCCATCAAAAAATATTTTCT
>JBATMM010000344.1:0-4678 GCA_049289835.1 Saprospiraceae bacterium
CATTTCATTGATTCGAAATTGGCCGTAAGTGATTTGCTCTTGTTTGCTCCTTCTTTGTCAAAAAGATCTCCCTTCAATAAAAATCAAAATGCAATCGTGCATATGAATGGTAGACTTGATGGCAAGGTCAGCGATCTTACATTCTCAGCTATGGAGATTTCGGGTCTTGGAGATTTAAGCGTGAAAGCTTCAGGAAATATTACCGGTTTGCCTGATGTCAATAAGTTGTATTTCGATTTGATGATTGATCACTTCTATGCACGTGCCCATGACATCACAAATTTTATTCCTGCCAAAACTATTCCCTCAAATATCAGGATACCTGATTTTATAGAAGCGAAAGGGAAATTTAAAGGGAGCATGAAAAGCTTCAGCACAGATATGGATTTTAATTCGAGCTATGGAGCTGCAATGATAAATGCAACTGTCAAAAATATGACCAGTAAAGGAAATGAATCCTATAATGCGAATATTAAAACCACATCTTTTGATATTGGACGATTAATTAAAAAGGAAGATAAAATCGGAATCGTTACACTTTCAGCTACGATAGCTGGAACAGGAACCGATCCAAAAGCAGCGATTGCAACATTTGAAGCTGTGATCATTGAAGCTCAATACAATGATTACAATTATCACAACATTGCATTAAAGGGAAACATAAAGAAAGGTGATATTGAAATAGTAGGCAATATTAAAGATCCAAACATTACACTGGACCTGCATGCGCTGGCCAATATGAATGGTCAATATCCAAAAGTGAATCTGACACTCAATGCAGATAGTATCAATTTCCAAAAATTAAATTTTTATTCGAAGGACCTTCGCTTTCATGGCCTTCTGATCTCTGATCTCGAAACTGCAGATCCGGATTACCTGAACGGAACTATTGAATTGTCTAAAGCAACGATTTCGTTATCTGGTACTACTTACAAAATAGATACGCTGAGTATTGTTTCTGTCGCCACAGAAGAGGAAGATACGCTTGATATCAGATCAGCATTCCTGACGGCCAATATACATGGGCAATACAAGCTCACACAATTAATGCCTGCACTGCAAAGCACAATTAATAAGTATTATAACACCCTGCCCGATACTGTCATTACTTTTGATCCGCAGAAAATTGAATTTACAGCAAAACTGGTTCGCTCTCCTTTCATTGAAGCCTTATTACCTGAACTGGTTGAAATGGAAGATGCTAATCTGTCGGGTGATTTTAATAGTGATACTGGAAAGATATTATTGGAGGGAAGTATCCCCAGATTGAAATACAGAGATTACACGATTGATAATTTCAAATTGAATCTGAATACGGATAATAATTCTTTGAATTATGCTGTCACGCTTGATCAGGTCAGTAGTACGCAGCTACAGTTGATTAACTTATCACTGTCAGGTAAAGCACAAAATGATATTCTCAGTGTAAACCTGAAAGAACAGGATGCTAATAAAAAAGACTTGTACAGAATTGCCGGTGAATTCACTTCTGTCAATCATGTTTTTAAATTCAGTCTCTTACCGGATGGATTACTGCTCAATAAACAATCATGGGCCGTTTCACAGGACAATGTCATTCAATTCGGAGGCGAGGGAATTATGGTTAGAAATTTCAACATTTCTAATTCAGGACAGTCGTTGACCATCAACAGCAACCCTCAGCAGGCAAATGCTCCGTTGAATATTCAGTTTAAAGATTTTAAAATAGAAACTTTTACACGTCTTGTAACTAAAGATTCATTATTAGCCGGAGGGATCATCAATGGGGAGGCCTCTTTGCGTGAGCTAAAAACCAACCGGGTGTTTACATCAGATCTCAGTATTCAGGACTTCAGTTTTCACGGTGACACCGTTGGGAATATTTCATTGAAAGTGAATAATGAAAAGCAGGATACGTATGCAGCAGAAGTCTCTATCAGTGGAAGAGGCAATGATGTAAAAATGGATGGCTTCTATTACAATGCAGGTGATAAAAGTCATTTTGATCTCAATGCACATCTTGTACAGCTTAGTTTGAAGAGCATAGAAGGATTCACATCGGGAGAACTGCATGACGCATCCGGCAATTTAACAGGTGACCTTGCTATCAAAGGAACAATGACCACACCTGAAATACGGGGTGATCTCCGGTTTCAACAAGCCGGATTTAAACTGACTCGTTTCAATTCATATTTCAGAGCACAGGATGAGCATATACGTTTTACACCGGAAGGAATTGAATTGATCCATTTTACACTTCTCGATTCTACCGGTAATACCGCTGTCTTTGATGGGAATGTGTACACAAAAGACTTCAGGGATTATCGATTTGGACTGGATGTACATGCAGATAATTTCCAGGTACTCAATTCTACGCGCGAGAATAATAAACTCTATTTCGGTCGATTGTTTATTGATACCAAAATGCACATCAAAGGGGGTATCAACAATCCGATCGTGGATGGTACGATACGTGTCAATGATAAAACGCAATTGACCATTGTCATTCCGCAGGACGATCCCGGAATAGTTGAACGCGAAGGCATAGTGGAGTTTGTAGATATGGATACATTTCAACTGAACACTACTGTTTCCGCACAGGACTCTTTGACACATACACAGATGACGGGCATGGATGTGACTGTTGCTATAGCTGTGGATAAGAATGCGGAATTGAACCTGATCATCGACGAAGCTAACGGAGATTTTCTGAAAGTCAAAGGCACAGCTAATCTCGACGGTGGAATTGATCCAAGTGGAAAAATGACATTGACAGGGATGTATGAATTGGAAGAGGGTACGTATAATTTTTCTTTCAATCAGCTCACCAGAGAATTTCAAATCGGAAAGGGGAGTACGATTTCGTGGACAGGTGATCCTTACACGGCTGATGTAGATGTGACAGCTGTATATGTCGCGAAGACAGCACCCCTGAGTCTTGTTCAAAATCAGATGAGCGATGCGGATCAAAACATTATCAATACCTACAAGCAAAAACTTCCTTTCGAAATCATGCTCTTCATGAAAGGAAAATTGCTACAACCTGATGTCACATTCGATATACAACTTCCTGATGCAAATTATGGTGTATCAGGTGAAGTGACGTCTACTGTCCAGACAAAACTTACTCAATTACGTACAGAACCCTCAGAACTCAACAAACAAGTATTTGCAGTCCTTCTTCTCAACCGCTTCATTGCAGAGGATCCGTTTCAAAATGCAGCACGTGGTGGCGGTATATCATCACTGGCAAGACAAAGTGCAAGCAAGATCCTCTCAGAGCAGTTGAACAATCTTGTCGGGGGCATGATCGCCGGTGTTGATCTGAGCTTTGATATCAATTCTATCGAGGATTATACTACTGGTGAATTGAAAAACAGGACTGACCTCACTGTGGGATTGACGAAGCAATTGTTGAACGACAGACTTAAGGTGAGCATCGGCAGCAATTTTGAACTTGAAGGCCTGCAGGAAGCAAATCGCAAAACTACCAACATAGCCGGTGATGTCTCTGCGGAATATCAACTGTCAAAAGATGGAAAATATGTATTGCGTGCTTATCGTCGCGACGAATATATCATCGTACAGGGTCAGGTCATAGAGACAGGGATAGGGTTTGTATTCACTGCTGATTATGATAAATTCAAGGATCTCTTTTCAAAAAAGACAGAAGAACAAAAACAATTGAGGAAAGAATTACTTGACGAGAAAAAACAAAGCAGAATTGAATAATATACACAGGGACAACGATGCGCGTATGCTTAACTCATTCTGCATGAATGTGATCGTGAAGCTGGGCTTTGTCATGATGGTCATTTTCTCAGTACTCTCCTGCAGCGCCACAAGAAAGCTAACTCCAAATGAAAAACTTTACATCGGTGCAAATGTGAAAATTGATGATCAACATAAAACTGCTAAACAGAAAAAAACATTAGAGAGTGAACTTCAGCGTTTAGTCAGACCGAAACCAAATGCATCAATACTAGGCATCCGCTACAAACTGATGTTTTACAATCTCGTCGATTCAGTCAAAAGTAAAAAAGGACTTAAGTATTTTATCAAGCATAGACTGGGCGAGCCTCCTGTTCTGTTCAGTGCAGTCAGCGTTGATGCTAATTCAAAAATATTATGCAATCGTCTTGAAAACAGAGGTTACTTTAATTCGCGATGCACCGCTGAGATAAAAGATAAGAATCGTAAAGTCAAAGTTATCTACACAGCTGTACCCGGGACACAATACCTGATCCGCAATGTCAAATTTCTGATCGACAGCAAATATGAAGCAGGAGATGCCGTCATGAAGACGAAAGAAGAAACGTTTTTAAAATCCGGCAATGCGTATGATCTTGATGTCATCAAAGCAGAACGTGAGCGAATTGATCTGCGACTTAAGGAAAATGGTTTTTATTTTTTCTCCCCCGATGATATTCTTGTGCTCGTCGACAGTACGTTAGGAGAACATCAGGTAGATTTATTTGTACGTATCAAATCGGCTATACCTGATAAAGCCACGCGTATTTACAAAATAGCCAACACCTATGTTTTTCCTGATTTTGATATTACCAATGATAGCATTGATATCTCACAGGCGACAAAGCAAAATGATTTTTATATCATCGATCCTGAGCACAAATGGAAGCCATTGACGTTTGAGCGACTTATCCATTTCCATCCCGGCGATATATACAACCGTACAGAT
>JBATMM010000345.1:0-4264 GCA_049289835.1 Saprospiraceae bacterium
CATTTTGTGACAGGCCAGGTAGAAATGATATTAGATCCAGGTTTTATTGCCAAGTATGGAAAACCAGATGTCATCATCACTGACCCTCCTCGCATGGGGATGCATCCTAATGTCATCCCGCATCTCCTGGCTGCAGCCCCTGACCGCATCGTGTATGTCAGTTGTAATCCGGCTACACAAGCAAGGGATATAAAAATGTTGGGGGATGATTACGAATTAGTTTCAGCCATACCTGTCGATATGTTCCCTCATACGCATCACATCGAATGTGTTGCATTACTCAGACACAAATGACACAACCATCAGATTCATTTATAGAGAAATTTGCTGTTGATGTGAAATTCTATCAGTCACTGATGACAGAGGCTTTTGAAGGGGTCATCAATGAAGGAGTATCAAAGTATCCGGTGTTTATTTTTCATATGCAGGAAGTGACAGTGGGTATACCTATCGCAGACAGACATGAGATCATAGGAGATTGGTCGGTCAATATTTCAACGCTTGAGGAGTTTTATATCAAAGGCCTTGTGACCATTGAGCAGGTGGATGAAATCAAAGCGAAAATCACGGGATCCCGTCCTCAGTATTGTTGTCTTGTGCTAACAGAAGAAAAGGGGAATATGATTTTTATTTCGAGGTAAACACTAGTTCTTTAGATATCGCCCCTACGGGGCTCCGGAAATTGTTTTTGTCTGTTTTGTTACAGATATTTCGCTCCGATGGAGCTCTTGTTTTTCGTTAGCTTCATTTTGTTTGAGCGTTTTATTTTTTTTTAAATCAGTGAATGCAGTCCCATAGGGACGAAATATCTGTAGCCGTATGTTACGAAGAAGTTTTTAAGCACCGTAGGTGCGACATCTTTTCAGTGTATGGGGGGCCAACTCAGAATTATTCCGGTAAAAGAAAACCTTATCTTCATTATACAAAGACATCGGTCAGATTGAATAATTCTCTTTTATTTACATCCGCAAAATGAAGTCACAACTAGGAGTCGTCGGCCTTGGCATCATGGGCACCGGTTTGAGCAGAAACCTGGGGAGGAATGGCTATGTGTTGTCTTTGTTCAACAGGCATCTTGAAGGTATTGAAGAGCGTGTAGCTCAACAAGCTATAGAAACTTATGATGAACTTAAAAGTGCCCAGGGTTTTGATGATCTTGCTTCATTTGTCGATAGCCTGGATACGCCACGTATTATTATTCTGATGGTCAATGCAGGTGCTGCGACGAGCGAGATGATCAGTTCTCTGGCCCCCTTGATGAATAAAGGTGATGTACTGATTGACGGAGGAAATGCACATTATTTAGATACGATCGACCGCGAAAATGCCTTGCATCAGGATGGTATTCATTATTTAGGATGTGGCATATCAGGTGGAGTGGAAGGTGCCTTAAATGGCCCATCCATCATGCCTGGAGGAAGTCGTGTGGGTTATGAAATAGTAGCTCCAATACTAAAAAGTATTGCAGCCTCAGATTTGAATGGCGAGCCATGCTGTGCATATATCGGGCCTGGTGGCGCAGGTCATTTTGTTAAAATGGTCCACAATGGAATTGAGTATGCTGAAATGCAATTATTATCAGAAGTGTATTCTGTACTAAGATGGGCTGTGGGATTGACACCTGATCATATAGCGGTAGTACTCAAAGGATGGACAAATACGGAAGCAGCAAGTTATCTTGTCGATATCACCTTAAATATTTTGCGGGAAAAAGAAGGCGATCAATGGGTCATTGATACAATTCTCGATAGTGCAGGCAACAAAGGAACTGGGGCATGGGCCGTACAGGCTGCTGCTTCATTTGGTGTCCCGGCGATGATGATCACAGCAGCACTTCATGCCCGATATTTATCAGGCCAACGCCACATCAGGATTCATCTAGATGATATCACCAGAAAGCAAAGCAAAAAAGATGCATCACTGGGCACGACCGATCTGCTCAATGCATATCAATTATCCCGTCTGATCAATTATCATGAAGGCTTTGCGATCATAAGGGCAGCTTCTGCACAATATGGATGGGATGTTAATCTCTCCCAATTATCTGCTGTATGGACCAATGGATGCATCATCCGGTCTGCGATGATGAATCAGTTTACATCACTGTGGGCCACATGGAATGATGAACTCATACTACATCCTTATATCAAAGGGATCATTGTGTCCGGATGGTCAAGCCTGCGCAGGATCAACCATGTCGCTTCGTCCGAAACTCTTTTTACCCCATGCCTTGTAGCTGCTTCCCAATACATTTCAGGCGCTTCCCTTCGTTATCCTTCGGCAAATCTCATCCAGGCCCAACGTGATTATTTTGGATTTCATGGTTTTAAGAAGATAGGTGACCGCTCAGACACAGTTTACCATTTTCCATGGAAAAAGGACTAATCCGGGACTTCGGGTTAATTTTGCAGTCTAGTACACAATTCAGGTATGGAAAACTTAATACATCAGGGTATTCCTGAGGCTTCAATAAATATGAATATTCGGAATGTGTGGAAGGAGCGTGCTCTTTTTCTGTTCAATTTTCTTAAAAATCCGGTTCGAAACGCATCTGTTGTCCCCAGTTCCAAAATAGCAAGTGGAGCTATGATGAACGGGATCAATTGGGATAAAGTCAATACGATCGTTGAACTTGGCCCCGGAAGCGGAACTTTTACAAGAGAAATTCTTTCCAGATGCAAACCAGATGCAAAAGTTGTCCTTTTTGAACTGGAAAACTCCTATGTGGAATTATTACGGAAAAAATTTGGAGATCGTGTTCAGGTCATTAATGCCAGTGCGCATTTATTTGAAGAGATACTCAAAGAGATGAAATTACCTAAAGCAGATCTTATCATCTCCGGTTTACCTTTTTTAGGAAAAAATCTGAATCAATTGATTTTTGATTCGATACAGCATCAAACGGATAAAGGAGCGATTTTCAGATTCTTTACCTACATGCCTCCGATCATGAAAATGGTTTATAAAGGAATCAATTTACGAAAGGTCGCTTTTGTCATGAAGAACATCCCACCGATGTGGGTATACGGCATCAATTGATGTATCCAGCATAAGTATGCTGAAGCCTGTTGTCACTTCATCCCGATCAAGAAATGATTTTGCGAGATAATGCACTGCGGTGTCCTTATTCGTTTGTGACAGTGCTACTTTAACTTCAGGCATCTCAGCTGCGGCATCAATTTCTTCTTTTGTTGGGAGGCTGACTCTGCCTGCTAATTTTCCAAGATCATTGCCTGTCAGAACAAGGCTCTTTTTTATTGATGATGGAAGATTATCATAACCAATCGTGACCGGTAGAAATTCCTGCACGATGGTGTGAATAGCCTGGCCGCTGCATCTTACATAATACGCTCGTCCCATTCTACCCATCAGATCCATTTTGTGCGGATCGATCCTATTTCGTTCACCGAGGACGTCTTTCGAAACATGCATACGTACGATCTCGCAAATAATCAGATGACCTGCACCGCCTTTATCGCCGAGTGTGATGATGTCTTTGACCCGACATTCCATTTGTGATGGAGATTCTGCAACGCGTGGAGGTGCGACGAGATCAGAAGCAATAGGCGTTAAACCGGTTTTAATAAACTCACTTACACCTTTTGGAAAATCAACAGAAGCAACTGCCATTTGTCTTACCATAGCATAGTTGACGGCGTTGATGACACATTCACCTGATAAGCGTATATTTTCAAGTGTATCTTTTGTTGTGTTATTGCTACCTCTTCGATTGCTTGAAAAAACAACAATGGGCGGGTTAGAACTGAAAGCATTGAAAAAACTATATGGGGCAAGATTTTGTCTTCCCTCTTTATCCAATGTACTTACAAAAGCAATCGGTCTGGGGGCCACACTTCCCAGGATAAATTGATGCAGGTCTTTTTGTTCAACATTATGCGGATCAATCGTGAGCATATCCATTTCTTCGAATTTAGATTCGAAGGTAGTAGTCAATATGCAATATGCAATAAGCAATTGGCAAAAAGAAATCCCATATTGGGTTCGATTGTGTTTTTTGTTTTTTGCTTATTGTTTTTTGCTTATTGCTTATTGCTTATTGCTTATTGTTCATTGCCAATTGCCAATTGCTTTTTGTCTTTTTTGATCATTTTTGCATTAAATCTGTTAGCGTAACACATGAAGAGTATGATTTGGATGATAGGTATATGTTTACTAGTGATTGTTGGGTATTATGTAGGCCGCGCTTATTATCTGAAACCAAGGTTGGTGCAGGGCCAGAAAGCATTTGAGTTCGTTGACAAAC
>JBATMM010000346.1:0-14839 GCA_049289835.1 Saprospiraceae bacterium
AAAAAATCCACTCAGGGATAAAAACATTTCTCCCGATGGAAAGTACATGTTGTCAAATAAAGAAGTGAATGTGGTCAAAACAAAGGGAACAGATTTTTATCCTGAATTGACGAAATCAAATGCATACGTTTTTAATGATATTCCCATTCGCCATTGGGATACATGGGAAGAAGGAGCTTATGATCATGTCTTCCTGTCTAAAATGGTGAATGGTGAGCCAAAAAATGAAATTGATCTGATGCCGGGTGAGCCTTATGATTGTCCTCAAAAACCATTTGGTGGCGATGAAGACTATATATGGAGCCCGGATAGCAAGGGTGTGATTTATGTAACGAAGAAAAAATACGGTAAAGATTATGCAGTCAGTACAAATACAGATCTGTATTACTATGACCTCGAAACAAAGAAAACGAAGAACCTGACGGAAGGCCAGATGGGGTATGATATTAATCCTAATTACGAATACGGTCATCCGTTGACATGGTTAGGAATGAAACGCGATGGATATGAATCAGATAAGCAGGATATCTATATCATGGCACAAAATGAAATCGTCAACCTGACAGCATCAAGAGATGATATTCATGTCGAAGGATTTGCTTATGGGCCTGATGACAATATTTATTTCTATGCACCGGTTGATGGCACACTCCAACTATTCACTTTTGGCGCTCTAAATAACGAGACTAATCATACTGACATCATTCAGATAACAAAAGGTGATTTCGATGTAAATGGTATTGTGGGTTATGCAGGAAATAAATTGGTGGTAAGCCGGAGTGACATGAATCACGCGAATGAATTATATGCTGTGAACATCAAGGACGGTACAATGAAACAATTGACCCATGTCAATGATGAAGCGTACAGTAAAATGGCCATGGTCAAGACAGAAAGAAAATGGGTAGAAACAACAGACCATAAAAAAATGCTGGTGTGGGTTGTATATCCACCAAATTTTGATCCTGCAAAAAAATATCCAACATTGCTTTATTGTCAGGGAGGTCCACAATCTGCATTGACACAGTTTTATTCTTTCCGTTGGAATTTTCAATTGATGGCCTCAAACGGTTATATCGTAGTAGCGCCTAACAGGAGAGGAATGCCCGGACACGGAACAGAATGGAATGAAGAGATCAGCAAGGATCACGGAGGCCAGGCGATGAAAGATTATTTGTCAGCCATCGATGCTGTAAGCAAAGAATCATATGTGGACAAAGGGAGACTTGGGTGTGTGGGTGCTAGTTATGGCGGCTATTCTGCATTCATGCTTGCAGGTATCCATGATGGGCGTTTCAAAACATTCATTGCGCATGATGGTATTTTTGATATGCGCAGCATGTATGGTACTACAGAAGAATTGTGGTTTGTGGATTGGGATTGGGGAGGTCCTTATTGGGACAAGAAAAACAAAGCTGCACAAAAAACATACAAAAAATTCAATCCCATCAATTATGTAGACAAATGGGATACACCGATCATGATCATCCAGGGTGGAAAAGATTATCGCGTCCCCATCGAACAAGGAATTCAGGCTTTCCAGGCTGCACAATTAAAAGGCATCAAGAGCAAACTCCTCTACCTTCCGGATGAAAATCACTGGGTATTGAGCGCCCAAAATGCAATGGTCTGGCAACATGAATTTTATAACTGGCTTAAGGAAACTTTGCCGAGTAAGGAAAAACAACAGGTACCGATGAATAAGAGCTAGAATGTAAGACAGTAAGAAGGTAAGACAGTAAGATGTAAGTTCAGTCTGTCATATTGTCCTTAATTGTGGTAGTTATTTTTACAATTTCTGTTGCCTCTGATATTAGGATGTCAATATCATCTTTATTCCCATAATCTGTTTCAAAAAATAACTCTAACCAATATTGAGTTTCATCGGCTTCTTCAACAACAATACAAATTTTGGAAAAGCGTTCATTTCTGGATCGCCCGCGACAAAAAGCTCTGAAATTTGCGCCGACAGATGTAGCTGCTTTACATAGCTGAAATGATATCACTCGTGTCGCAGAATTATATGGAATTGGTTCAAGGAATTTAATAACATTCATTGCGAATACTTTCGTTCTTTTTCTGAACATTTCATTAAAATCTTTATTGGTCATAATTTTAATATTTATAGAGATATTTATTCTCAAATTTCTTACTGTCTTACCTTCTTACTGTCTTACTCTCTCAATTCTCCTTCCAATACTGCAGACAAGGACAATACTCCTTAAGCTCACAGTCGGGCGCATATCCAGTGCAGAAATCAAAATGAAGCATACCGCCGGGAAAGAACCATGCTTCTTCCTTTAGTAATCCCACAAGGAGAGGATACGCCCTCGAAGCAGGCAATCCGGACGGAAAATCAGCCGTAATGTGTCTTGTGAATAACATTTCCCGAAAAGCATCAATGATGAGTTGCATTTCTCTTTCAGTGAGCATGTTTTCCGGTGGAAATTGCTCTGCTGTCAGACCACACTGATGGCTCAATGACGGAGGAATGTTTGTACCTGAAGTATAATTTTCGACGATCTCCATTTCTTCTTCGAATGATTTTGGTTCTTCGAAGGAGTCATCCGGACTGTCAGGACGATGAGCATTTTTGATGTCGACCAGGAGGTGAGGTATGTACGGATTCATAAAGGATGAATTTTTTAAGATTTATTCATCCTTATATGTCTCGAGGCGGTATTTATGTGACCGTTTTTTTAAACTTTTTTTCTCAAATAATCAATTTTTCTCAAATAATCAATTTTTCTCACTCCTCTCACTCCTCTCACCCTCTCACGATAGACCTCGTAGCCACAACATTCCCATCAATCCTCACTTGTACTTCATATCGTCCGGACGAAAGCTCATGAGTAGAAAAATTCAGGCTTGCTTTCCCTGGATAATTCGAAGGCCCATGATATATTGTTTTAACTACTTGGCCCAAAAGATTAAATAAGGTTACTGTAATGTGGCCACCTGTCGGATTGTCTATTTCAATCTGTACGTAATCATCCGATGGATTCGGATAGGTAATCATATTGATACTATTGTGAGTGATGTCATGTGTACCTACCATTTCTTCATGTCGGGCGAGCTTGGCGACCCAGGCTTCATTTACATTTCCAGGGCGGCCGTACGAACAGGAAATCCAGACACTTCCAGGTTGATGATAAAAGCGTTGTATGCCTGCATAATCACCCCATCGCTCAACAGGCCCTGTAAGCATATCAATAGAACGATTGCCTTCAATAATGGATACAAAATCACTGTATCCGCCAAGGCCATCTGAATAAAAAGCAGAACCGCCTGGAAATCGCGTTGAAGAGGAATGGCTTACCACAATGATCGCATCCTGGTCGCCCGGTTTGCTACCGGTCCACGCAATACCCGGATAACCTAAATAATCTGTAGGATGACCTATGATATGACCTGAAGCAGTCAATGAAGTATCATCAATCTGCAGCATGCCATGAAATACAGCTGACCTGCCTGTATTAAAATCCATAGTATTTGACACCCATTGTATATGCCCGTCATATGCAAACGCATCAAGTATACGTGCATCATTTGTATCCAAACTATCTTTTGGTTGCACAGCATAAGGCGCAACACCATATGGCTGATTCAGCTTGCGATATTCCATATCAATCTTTGCATTCGGATCATCCTGATGTCCTGTCAGATGAAGAAGAAATACACTATCATTAGAAAGCGCAAAATTGCGATCAGATAAAAAATACATATCCTGCGGAAGTGTTTCATCCGCATTCCGAACAGGGCAAATATTACGTAATAATTTTCCATTGAATTTGATATCTGTCCACACTTTCCGGCTTAAAGTTTCTCCATTATATCCATTCATTTTATTGATCTGATGTATTTGTGTACCTGCGAATCCCGTCTGCCATGAACTGTCGGCATTCACTTCATTATAGGTGAGAAATAATTCCTTATCTGTGATTGAGATCATCGGAAAATCTGCAAATGTCCCATCATCATTGAGACAACCATCCAAAGCATAAAAATTCCAGGCTCCCTTAGGATTATTGGTTTTACTAAAGGCGATCAATATCCTGCTTTCAACACATGCACTTCCCTGGAATTCCACAAGAATAAATCTGTCCTGCTCAGGATCATAGATAACACGAGGATCAAAATACCGGTTGACTCCGCCGAGCGATTTGAAAAAATCATCGAGTTTATACGAACCAACGAAGAAACCAACAATATTTGTCACCAACATGTGGGTATTAATCGTAGAGACAATTTGTTCGGTAGCATTGACAGCAATGTGATTGTCGAGTGGAGTGCCCGTAATGATATTATTTCCCGAGAAACTTGCCAATATATCAGGTGGAGGAATGCTACCACGGTTTTGGAGATTAGTTGGATTGGAAGTGGCGGGTGTTTTTTGCTGCGCGTCCAGTTTTATCTTTCGCAAAAATGCTCTCGTTTCAACATCTCCATCGGGGTAAGGAGCTTCTTCGTATTGAATATTGAAAGCATAGGGGTCATTGAAGTCATCCATGGTGGCTACTCCTTTTAAAGGATCCTGGTATGTATTTATGGTGTATTGACCGCTTACATCTTTTGAGAGCAGCCAAATGGATATAGACAGTATGAATATTCTTGAAGTAGATCGCATAACCGGATGTGTTAGATAATACCTTAAAAGGCAAGGCTAAATTACGGATTTTAAAATAAGCTATTCTGGTATCTACATGACTATTAGGTCATCCAATAGCTCTACCCCGTCAATCACGCACTGATAGTTTGATACTTCAGGATATGTACTAAAATTTGATCAGTCTTAGATAACTAACATTGTGACCCAGCCAGATGGAGATCTATACTATCAATCTGATTTAAATTAAAAAGTTGAGTATGAAAAATAGATTCATTCATTTACTGCTTATATGTACATTCTCCCTGTATCATTTAATTTCTTTTTCACAAAAAATTGGGATTGGTACGTTATTTCCTGCAGGTAAACTTCACATAAAAGGTGCTGAAAATATTTCACAACTCATCATTGATGCCAATGCAATACAGGGCAATACCAATCCGCTCATTAAACTTCGTGACAGCAGCGGTACCGACCTGATGTGGATCCATACAGATCATCCATCAAATACATTCATTGGCCTGCACGCGGGGAGCCTGAACGATGCCGGATTAGGTGGTACGTATAATACCTTCATCGGTAAAGAAGCAGGAGCTTTCAATACCATTGGACATGATAATGCTGCAAATGGCACATATACGCTCTATTCCAATACGGAGGGATATGAAAATACAGCCAATGGCCCATCCGCACTTTATTTTAATACTATTGGATATAAAAATACGGCTATGGGTTCTGGTGCTCTATCCGCAAATGTCTCTGCATGCCTGAATACCGCGATTGGAACGTATGCTTTATTGTCTCAATCCTATGATCCCGGATATCCATGGATCAGTGGTAATGTAGCTGTCGGTTATCATGCACTTGGAAATAATCAACCTACTTCAACCGACAATGGAGTCAGCAATACGGCCATAGGCTTTAATGCATTGCAAACCAATACCATTGGATATTCCAATTCGGCGATTGGATTAAACGCTCTTTCTTCAAATTCAACAGGTATATGGAATACGGCTGAAGGGGTGAGTGCACTTTATAGCGCCACAATTGGAAATTTAAATACAGGTATAGGTGTAAATGCACTAATCAATATTGTCGGGGGAAGTGAAAATACTTCACTAGGGGTAAATTCCGGTACAGCTCCCGGTTCTCCTAACATCAGCAACACGGTAAGTATCGGCAATAACGGGTATCTCAATGCAGCCACTAATCAGGCCTTTATTGGTAACTTAAGTACAAGCTGGATCGGAGGACAAACCAACTGGTTCACATACGCTTCAGATGCAAGAGTAAAAAATGATGTTCAGGCAGATGTGAGCGGATTGGCATTCATTTCAAGATTGAAGCCGGTGACCTATCATCTCAATATTCAGGCCATGAGAGAAATTACCGGTAATGAAGACACGCAGGACTATCCCGAAAAATATGACATCGAAAAAATAAAGCAAAGTGGATTTTTGGCACAGGAAGTCGAACAGGCAGCAAAACAATCAGGCTATGATTTTAGCGGGATTACCATTCCCAAAAATGCGCGTGAACTATACACCATGAGCTATGCTCAATTTGTAGTCCCATTGGTGAAGGCAGTTCAGGAGCAGCAAACCATTATAGAAGATCAACAAAGCCAAATTGATAGATTGGTAAAACGAATAGAAGCTTTAGAGAAAAAATAATTCATTTTATATTGAGTTTCGGTTTTATCTCTCCTACTGGCTAACTTTAAGTTATGCGCAACGTCCTGATTGTATGCTTCCTGTCTTTTACAATTAATGTATTTGGGCAGCTAAATGGCAAATATACGTTCAGACATATTGATCAGACCGAGGGATTACTCCATACCACCGTCAAAGGTATAGGCCAAGATGCGAGAGGTTTTATCTGGATACTGTCGATGAATGGACTACAACGATATGATGGATCAAGATTCGTCAATTATCCTGAAATCATCAATCAATCCTCTGTAAGTGTTATTCATGATAGTGAATTAAACGTTGATACCTTATTACACCAGGTTTGGATTCTGAAAAGTGATAAAATGGAAAGTTTAGACCTTTCTGATAATCGTATTACTAAATTCAATTTACCTGATTATTTGCATGAAGAGACATATCGTAAACCTATGTTATTTACCGATGAACAACAAGGCCAGTGGTTCATAGGAGAAGATGGGATGATCCAATATGAAACAAATACCCGGAAAATAAGGGGTTCTTTTTTTAATACAAATCCAGGACAACATAACCGGAACACTTTCATCATCAAAGATCCAATATCGGGCAACTATTGGATGGAGGATTACAATCACATTCTCATCGCTGATACGACGACTAAACGGATTTATTCGTCAGCAGATATGCTTCCTGAGCATCCTTTATTGGCTCAGATAAAGAATCAATACGCTACATCGGGTGCTTTCAGATTTTTACTTATGGATAGTTACCATAATTTGTGGATATCCTCCTGGAAACAATATTTGCTTCGGTACAATCTCGACACCCATATGTTGAGCACCTACTCACTGCAAGACATAAGGAAGAAACAAAAGGCTGACAACAAAGGTGATATGACCTTGCTCATCAATGCCATGTATGAAGACAGACAAAAAAACCTTTGGTTCGCCACTGATTATGCCGGACTTTTAAAGTATGACAGAGAAAAAGATGATTTTGATTTTATCACATCAGATGAAAAAATAAGCAATGGATTAAGATATAACTTCAGCATACTTTCCATCTTTCAGGATCGTGAGGATAATATATGGTTGGGGACGGATAGAGGCATCAGCATTTTTAATCCGTATAGAAATTACTTTCAATCAGTCCGGCATGTGGACGGTGTCGAAGCTTCATTACCAAAATATGATATCAATGATATAATCGAAACGTCAGAGGGAGAGATATTAATTGCAACATGGGGAGGCGGCATTTCCATTTACGATCAACAATGGAATTTTATTCGGAACATAGAATTCAAAGGTCCGGCGGATTATAATCTTATCTGGAGTTTTGTGGAGAGTGATGACGGAATGATCTGGGTGGGGACCCAGCATGGTTACATCCATATTTATGATCCGGTTAAACATACATTTTCAACGCTACACCCTGTAGAAACGGTTAATTCTACTATCGTTTCAATGGCCAAAGATCATCAGGGGGATATACTGATGGGTCTATACAATGGGAATGTAGTGATCTGGAATAAAAAAGAACAAAAATTTTATGGATACAATGATACTAATATACATACTTCGCCAGATGGCAATACAGCATGGAATATTTATGTAGATATGGCCAACAGATGTTGGGTGTGCACAGATTCCGGAGTAAAAGAATTTGATATTCAAAATCATACGTTTAAGAAAACGTATCAACCTCCGGTTATTGATCCGGAGAAGGGTTTCACAGTAAGAGGGATAGATCAGTTTGATGATTCTACATTTGTAATTGGAGCTATCTATGGAGGGATTTACTTTTTTAATATCAATACGGGAATATTTTCAAGATTGATGATGGATGAACAATTAACCAACACCTCTATTTATGCTATAAAAAAGGATCGTGAAGGAGACATCTGGTTTACAACCAACTATGGATTGTATAAAATCCACCCGGATTCTTCTCGTGTCACCATATTTAACATTGACCATTCGATTATCAATGCAGCATTGGGTTCCAGCAAATTTTACGCATTAAAGGATCACAGGTGGGTCACAACAACACCGGCTGAAATCATTTGTTTTAATCCGGAAAAAATAGGAAAAAATCATGGCGACAGACTTGAAGTGGAAATATGCGGGATCAACGTCTTTGATACGCCTGTGTTTATTGATTCTTTTCTTAAAACCCACAAACCAATACATCTTCCATATACAAAAAATTTTATTTCTATTGAATTCTCCGTTTTGGATTTTACAGAATTGCGGCAAACGAAGTATTCCTATCGTCTGTCTGATGTGGACAAAAAATGGAATTATTCCACCACCCGCCAATTTGCCGATTACACGGATCTTAAACCCGGAGAATATGTATTTGAGGTAAAAGCTGATAATGGAAATGGCCCTTCACGGATTACATCTTTTTCCATCATCATCACTCCGCCCTGGTGGGGTACAATTTGGTTTCGCCTTACTGTCATTCTTGCTGTCGGATCTTTCATTTATTTAATTTTAAAGAAACGAATCCAACTGATCAGAAAGGAGTCTGACCTGAAGAACAAAATCGCTGAGACAGAGATGATGGCTTTGAGATCACAAATGAATCCCCATTTTATTTTCAATTGCATCAACAGCATTGATGCCATGATCCAAAGTAATGATAAATATAGGGCTACGGTTTATCTGAATAAATTTGCCAAATTGATCAGAAATGTCCTGGATAGCTCCAAACAAAACAAGGTTCCACTGTCAAAAGATATGGAAACACTCCAGCTATATATTGATCTTGAATTATTTCGTCACCAAAATAAATTTATGGCTACTGTTCATGCGGATGATGAGCTCATCCAGAATGATTATAAGGTTCCTCCTTTAATTATACAGCCTTATGTTGAGAATGCAATTCTCCATGGTCTGAGGCAGCGAAACGATCATGATGGAAAACTAACCATCACGGTGACCAAAGAGAATGAGCATATCGTATACGTCATAGAAGATAATGGTGTGGGTAGAAAGGCAGGCTCCGGAGAATCAGGCAGAAATGGACAGGGATATGGAATGCAAATGAGTAGCGATCGCATCAGACTCTTCAATGATGAGGAGATTGCTTCTGTTCAAATCACCGATCTGATGTCCGACGGACATTCATCAGGGACACGTATCAGGGTACAACTTAAACTGCAATAAATGTTGAAAGCCATTATCATCGATGACGAAATAAATGGAAGAATTGCACTGAAGCAAAAGATCCGTGACTACTGTCATGAGGTTGAAATCATGGCTGAAGCCGAAAACGGGCAACAAGGCATAGAGGCTATACATCGATACAAACCTCAACTTGTTTTCCTGGATATCGAAATGCCAGGTATGAATGGATTTGAAATGCTAGTCAATATTCCTGAAAAAAATTTTCACCTTGTTTTCACCACGGCCTATGATCATTATGCGATCAAGGCCATTAAATATGCAGCTTTTGATTACCTGTTAAAACCAATCGACATTGATGAATTGAAAATGACCATTGAACGAGCCAGGCAGTTGCCCCACGTCGCTTTGAACAATAAGAAATTAGAGACACTCGAACAAAATTTATTGACAAAACCGTTTTTAAATAAAATTGCTATCCCCACGCAGGAAGGATTACTTTTTTTTGATATCGCTCATATTGTTCATCTCGAAGCCGAAAGCAATTACACAGTCATATTTTTTGATGATAATACTAAATTAATGGCAAGCCGGACATTGAAAGAGTTTGAAGAAATTCTTCCGGGAGATACATTCTTCAGGCTGCACAACTCACATATCATCAACCTGAATTTTATAAAACGTTATTTGCGTGGTGACGGAGGGCAGGTTGAAATGAAAGATGGAACTTATATTCTTGTATCACGCAGGAAGAAGGAGGAATTTTTGAAAGTCATCGGGAGGTGAATAGCAGAGAGCGGAGGGCGAAGAGCAGTGGTGTTGTATAAGAATGTTCAAAATTCTATAGTTAAGATTTCCATTTTATTTCTAATTCAACAATTAAAATGGTTGCATTAAACGATCGACCCCATTGCTCTTTGCTCTATGCTTTTTTCTTTCCTATTCCGGAGACCCGTTCTCCACCCAGCATGTCAGCAGCTTAATCTTATCGTCACTCAATTTTGGAAGGCCATTGGGCATGGCCAGAAAGCCTCTTATTTGTTGAATGGCACCCAGGAACCGTCCAGACTGGCTACCAGACGATGAAGAATTATACGAACTGAAATCATACCCAGCTTGTGGGCTAAAGGCATCATGACAGCCTGAAAGTGCGCAGGAAGCCTTCAGAATGGGCTTAATATCAACCGTGTAGGTAGGGGTCAAACCAGTACAATCGAACATCGTCACCGTATCTTTTCCGCAGGAAGACCAACCCATAGCCATAGCCATTAAAAGGAAAGTAAAGACAAATTTGGCGTGAAAATCACCTCGATTTAACATAAAAGACGTATATGATAAGGTAAAATGACTGAATTGATGCTTATTTTACTTAACGCAGAATCTATAAAGGGAAATAAACAATTTATGTTATCGGGTCGTTAAATACCCTTCAGTGGTACAAGATTTGCCCGCAGGAATTGTTATAAGCACGTACTTTGTATTCCTAAACAACAAATCAGGCCCTGCCCTGAAACAAATGAAAACAATGACCATGAGGATTTGGATTATAGCTGCCCTTACAGGAATCCTGGCCTATATAGGCTTGGCTTTCTACAGACAACCCGACAATGAGGATAAAGAAAAGCTTATCCTTCAGGCTGTCGTTCAGTTACTGAGTAATTTACATTTCAGAAATGTACCACTTGATGACACCTTCTCCCATAAGCTTTATGATACATATCTGGATCGCCTGGATGGAATGAAACGATTCCTGACCATTCAGGACCTGGACCTGATGGATGATTACAAGGATAGCCTTGACAATTCTCTTCAGCCTGAAGATTTGAATCTGCACTTCTTTGATATTACGTATGACAGGATCAATAAAGCCGTTGATAAAACACGTCTTTGGTATCCCGATATTCTGAGCCATCCATTTGACTTTACAACTAAAGATTCTATCGAAACGGATGGTACAAAAAGAACATTTGCAAAAAACGATGAGGAACTTAAAGAATTCTGGCGGACGTATCTGAAATTTGAAACCCTCACCAGGCTCAATGATAAAATAAAGGATCAGGAAGAAGCGACTGAAGAACCTGAAGGTGGAAAGAAGTCAGTAGCAGAGTTAGAAGCAGCTGCACGTGCAGATGTCAAAAAAGATTTTGATAAGTGGTATGATCGTCTTGATAAAGTACGGAGGTCAGATCGTTTTGAAATGTATCTCAACAGTATCACCAATGTATTTGATCCGCACTCGGATTATTTCAATCCAAAAGAAAAAGAGGATTTCGATATCAATATGTCAGGTCGTCTGGAAGGTATAGGTGCCCGCCTTCAAATGGATGGAGATTATACCAAAGTTGTCCTCATTATTCCCGGTGGACCTGCATGGAAGGAAAAAGAACTGGAGGTAGATGACAAAATATTTAAAGTGCAGCAGGAGAATCAAAAAGAACCTGTTGATGTGACGGGTTGGGTAGTAGATGAAGTTGTTGGTTTGATTAGAGGACCTAAAGGCACTAAAGTGACACTCACCGTTCGTAAGCCCGATGGTACAGTCCGTGAGATTACTATCGTACGTGATGAAGTTTTACTTGATGAAGGATTTGCGAAATCTGCTATCATGGATCTGGATGGTCAGGTTGGAAATGTAGGTTATATATATCTTCCAAAATTCTATGCTGATTTTGAAAATCCGAATGGACGTAGTTGTTCACAAGACGTAGCGATTGAAGTTGAAAAGTTGATGAAAGCTGATGTCAAAGGAATAATCCTTGACCTGCGTAATAATAGTGGTGGCTCACTCAATGATGTCGTGCAGATGTCAGGATTATTTATCAAAGACGGACCTATCGTGCAGGTTGTCGGAAGAAATTCTGTACCTAATATTCTCAAAGACAAAGATGATCAGGTCCTCTATACAGGTCCACTTGTCGTGATGGTCAATACACAGAGCGCCAGTGCATCTGAAATACTTGCAGCTGCTCTTCAGGATTATGGCCGGGCGGTGATTGTAGGTGGTAAGTCAACATTTGGGAAAGGTTCTGTTCAGCGATTTTTTGATCTTGATAAAGTGGTTCAGGGTAATGATGATTTGAAGCCACTGGGTGAAGTAAAACTGACATTGCAGAAATTCTACCGGATCAACGGTGGCTCTACCCAGCTGAGAGGTGTGACTCCCGATATCAATCTTCCGGACAATCAGGAGTATATTGATTCAGGTGAAAAGGAACTCGAGTATCCGATGGAGTGGACCGAAATACAGCCGGTTCCTTACAGCCAGGATGTTTATAATTTAACCGGCCTCAATGATCTGAAGAAAAAGAGCGATCAAAGAATAGCATCGTCTCCAGTGTTCGACAAGATTGAAGAGAATGCAAAACGTATCAAACAGATCACGGACGAAACGAAGGTGCCTTTGCAATTGGATGAATATCGTTCACTGGATATGTCACGTGATGAAGAATCTAAAGCCTTCAAAAAGATATTCGGAACTATCGATGGTTTGAAGCCACACAATCTTGCTCTTGACCTTCCGGCGATTGAAGCTGACTCATCAAAAATAGGACGTAATCAGGCTTTCCTTGAAGGTCTTGGTAAAGATGTATATCTCGAAGAGACACTGCATATCATGAAAGATATGATGGCGGTCAATCATAAGAGTTAGGCTGAGGAAAATTTAGGCAAAGGCTAAGGAAATCTAAGGCTAAGGAAAATTAAGGCGAAGGCAAAGGAAAGCCACTTCATTGATACATGAAGTGGCTTTTTTTCTCCTCTTCCTTCGCCTCCGCCTCCTTAGCCTATCTTTGCACCCCAATGAATTACATCACACTAGAAGCCGTTTGCCCCTATACTTCGACCACCTTATACACTTACCTTGGGCTTCAGCTCAGCAACCATCCCCTAAAGGGGACTTCACAAGTCCATCTTTATTAGTAATGAATTACATCACACTAGAATCCGTTTGCCCCTATACTTCGACCAGCTTATACACTTACCTTGGGCTTCAGCTCAGCAACCATCCCCTAAAGGGGACTTGGAGTTTCGTTTGAGCTCTGAATCGCATCTTTACACCAATGAATTATATCACTCTTGAAGCAGTAAATAAATCTTATGGGGAGAAAATCCTGTTAGATAATATCGACTTACGTATCAACCGGGGTGATAAAATAGCCCTAATCGCCCAAAATGGGTCCGGAAAGACAACATTGATGCGTATCCTGAGCGGTATCATCTCTCCGGAAGGCGAACATGCCAAAGTTCTCGTCTCACCCAATATCAGGGTAGGATACCTGGATCAGGAACCAGAATTCTCTCCCGGACAGACTATACGCGATGCTATTCTGACAATAGACCTGCCCGAAATAAAAGCCTGGGCCAATCATCACAACGCTGCATTATCAGCCGACGAAGAAGCCCTTCAGCACTCCGCTGTCCATATGGATGATCACAATGCATGGGATGTAGAATCCACCATACTCCAACTGTTACATCAATTGCATTTTGAAGATCCGGACAAACCCATCAGTCAGCTTTCTGGCGGACAAAAGAAACGTCTTGCACTTGCCATGGTTATTCTGGCGAAGCATGATGTGGTCGTACTCGATGAGCCCACTAATCACCTTGACATGATGATGGTGGAATGGCTCGAAAATTATCTGTCACAATCTGACAAGACATTTCTCGTCGTCACACACGATCGTTATTTTCTGGACAGGGTATGTAATCAAATCCTCGAACTTGACCGTGGCCAACTCAGAAGTTTCCAGGGAAATTATTCTGATTACCTGGAAAAGAAAGCAGCAATGATGGAATCAATGCAATCCTCGCAGGAAAAGGCGAAGCAATTGATGAAAAAAGAACTGGAGTGGATTCGTCGCATGCCCAAAGCAAGAACAACAAAAAACAAAGCAAGGATTGATAATTTTGAAAATGTAAAAGCCTCCGCCGCGAGAGTGATCTATCAGGATTCGGTGCATATGGAAATCGATATGCAACGATTAGGATCAAAAATTCTTGAATGCCACAGTCTTGGATTTTATTATACATCTGATCATTGGCTCATTAAAAAGTTTGATTACAAATTTCCGAATCGTGATCGTGTGGGTATCATCGGACCAAATGGTGCAGGCAAGAGTACATTCATCTCACTGCTCACCGGTGAATTAAAACCTACTGCAGGGAAAGTAGTGCACGGTGACACATTGAAGATAGGCCGCATGAATCAGGATGGATTGAAAGTTGAAGTTGATAAACGGCTGATTGATATCGTTCGTGACATCGCCGATTACATTCCATTGAAAGGCGGCGGAAAAATTACGGCAGAGCAATTGCTTGAACGATTTTTATTTCCAAGGCCACAACAACAGGTTTATTATTCGCAGATCAGCGGAGGAGAACGAAGAAGACTTTATCTGCTGACGATCCTGATGTCCAATCCCAATATGTTGATC
>JBATMM010000347.1:0-2171 GCA_049289835.1 Saprospiraceae bacterium
CAGAAATGTGTCAACTATTATAAATAAGGGGACCTCTATTAACATTATATTAGCCTCATCTCTCCCTCAGGGGAAAGTTGAAGAAATATCTTCGAGATAGTTTTTAGAGTTGCCCATAAACAATAGATCAAATCAATGAAAACAGTTAGCCTACTATTTTTTTACTTGTTAACTCCTTGTATAATCCTTCATGGCCAGGAGAATGAACGCCAAATTAGTGTACGAGGTCAGGTCACTAAAGAATTTACTGCAACAGGAGCAACCCTAAGCCTGACTATTTCGGAACAACAACCGAATGAATACACCCGCACTTCTTACATACCATTTGAGGCTACATACACCAATTTTATTGAGGAACTATTCACACTAGGTATCCATGAGAATCAGTTAGAAAAAAATCCAAGAGCATCGCCTCATTTTGATCCCATGGTTTCAAGAGATTATATACTTCAAACAGGCAATCTTGACCTGGTTGAAAAAATATTATCCGTAAAAGCAAATGGTGTTCGATTTAACAATGTAAATTTTACGTTTACCACCAATGATCCTTCCATTGAAGCCAACCTGGCTAAAGCAGCACTGGAAGATGCAAGAGCAAAAGCTAAGCAATTAAGTGATATGGCAAATCTTAAAGTAGGTAAAGTGATAAGCATTTCTGATTACTCCAATGGATGTTGTCAAAATCTTCAGAGCTCCGGTTCCAGCAAAACAGAAGTTGTCTACCAGGTAACTGCTACTTTCGAATTATTAGATAAGTGAAAACGAATGAGAATCACAATATTGCTTCTCCTCTCATTTATGCTTTCATATCACCTGGAAGGACAACAATCTGATACTTTACTATTATTCGTAAAAGGAAGTGATTGTAACCAACATACTCCAATTGGTTATGGCATGATAATAACTTTTGTGGACGATCCTTCAAAATGTGATCCGGTCAGAGGATACGAGCCGGTAGATGAACAAATCAAACACTTTAAGGAGTCCCTTGCCGCAGAAGGAATTGATACACTTCAATTCGCAAAATATTCTTATTCACCACAATATTACAAGAGCTATCCCGTAGGCTATTCGAATAGGGTCCAAAGAAAATTTGTCTTATCCAGATTAACACCCGAAGAGGTGCGTAAAGTAAATCAAATTTCTAAAAGGCATTTTGCAGATATCGAATCTACAGTGCTTGAGTATGAAGATATTCGACCTCCATTGGATCTGGCATTAAGCGCCTTTACCAACGCAAAAATAAAAGCAGAAAAAATTGCATACGCGTTAGGCATGAAAGTTGAAAAGGTAATAAGGATAGATGATGTTTATGGAGCACCTCCTTACAAGGAAGTTGAAGGATCCTTCGCTTACATTGATAAACACTGCTATGATTTATATGTAAGGTTTTTATTGATTAAAAATTAAGTCTCTAACGAAGAAAAAACTGCCTACAACATCGGCTATAGGCAATGGCGGATAATACTTTATCGACAGTTTTGTACATTGATACAGATTAAGGCTACCTGGCAGATTCTCGCATTGAGCCGCCACTGCCCATAGCCCTGGTCGTTATAGCCAATTACTAGATTTAATAATTCATGGACAATCAACTAATGAATAAAAACAAGTTGAACCTTGCTGGTCAAGGTCAAAGAATAATAAATCTTTTGGTAGATATGATTACGTTTTTCATTATTTGGATTGTGTCTTCTTTCGTACTAATGGTTATTGGATTAGATCAAACTTGGATAGATGAGTCCGGAGAAGAGATTCCAATTGTACCAGTTCTCATTCTAGTTCCCGTTTATTGGGGGTATTATATTATTACTGAATATTTTTTTCAAAAGACACTAGGAAAGCTAATTACAAAAACAAAGGTAGTAAGTGTGTTTGGTGACAAACCACCAATTTGGCTTTTGATATTAAGAACACTATGTAGGAGTATTCCATTTGAGTATTTCTCATTTTTAGTTACAGTAGAAGGAATTCATGATATACTTTCAAAAACGCGAGTAATATTTGATAATCCTAAGTAATAGAATTCGCCAACGAAAAAAAACTGGCTAAAACATCGGCTATAGGCAATGGCGGATAATACTGTGCCGACAGTTTTGTACATTGATACAGATTAAGGCTACTTGGCAGATTCTCCTGTAGAGCCGCCACTGCCCATAGCCTTGGTCGTT
>JBATMM010000348.1:0-2006 GCA_049289835.1 Saprospiraceae bacterium
GAGTCGCTTCCTTTAATTTTTTTACAGAACCAAAATGTTTCAAAAGTTTCTCGGCTGTCTTTTCTCCAATACCTTTTATTGAAGTCAATTCTGAATTTGTAAAATTTTTACTTCGTGTAGTCCGGTGAAATGTGATGGCAAATCGATGTGCTTCATTTCTTATTTGCTGAATAAGTCGAAGAGACTCTGATTTTTTATCAATGTACAATGGAATAGAATCGCCAGGGAAATATATTTCTTCAAGTTTTTTAGCAATTCCGATCACTGTCATTTTGTCCCGGATGCCCAATAGAGAAATCGCTTCCATGGCTGCACTCAATTGGCCTTTTCCTCCATCAATGACAACCAGATCAGGTAAGGCTTGATTTTCTTCGAGCATTCTTTTGTATCGACGCTCCACAATCTCACGCATCGATGCGAAATCATCAGGGCCTTCAACTGTCTTTACATGAAAATGTCTGTAATCCCTTTTTGCAGGTCGTGCATTTTTGAAAACTACACACGAAGCTACTGGAGATGTACCCTGGAAATTACTATTGTCAAAACACTCGATGTGCATAGGCACTTCCTTCATCCGCAGATCCTGTTGCAGCTTTCCCAAAATCCGTTCTGAAGGGGTTTGTTTTGTATTGTTCATTTTCTCCTTTTGTTTTTGAAGAAGAAAATACCTTACATTTTTAAGCGAAAGATCAAGCAATTCTTTTTTCTCCCCTCGCTGAGGTACAGTCTGCGTAATACCCTGTTCGACGAGAGTAACTTTCATCGGAATGACAATCTCTTCTGTGATGCTATTAAATTTTTCACGCAGCCTGTCGATTGTATACGACAATAATTGCTCTTCATCCTCATCAAGATTTTTCTGTAATTCCTGTGTGTAACTATTGATGATCGCACCCTGGACCACTTTGAGATAATTGACATACGCATGTGTTTCATCCGTGGCGATACTAAACACATCAAGATCTCTTTCGAATTGACTGACGACAGTGGAGCGAGCCTGATAGTCTTCGAATAAGGTCAGCTTTTCTTTGATCTGCTGCGCTTTTTCAAACTCCATTTCTGTCGCAAACTTTTCCATCTGCGATTTGAGATGTGCAATGACTTCTCTGAAATGTCCCTTCAGAATATTCCGGATTTGTTCGATGCGGGTGTTGTAGGATTCTTCAGTTTCCAATCCTTCGCATGGGCCAAGACAATTTTTGATATGATATTCCAGGCAAACTTTGTATTTCCCTGCAGCAATGGGTTGAGGACTGAGATTAAGCATACAGGTCCGTAATGGAAAAAGCTTTTTGACGATTTCAAGGATCTCTTTTACTCTTGCCTTTGAAGTATAGGGGCCAAAATATGTCGAACCATCACGAATTACTCTCCTTGTGAGAAAAACACGAGGGAATCGTTCGTTTTTTATACAGATGAAAGAATACGACTTATCATCTTTGAGAAGGACATTATATCGAGGTTGAATTTGCTTGATGAGCGTATTTTCCAGGAGAAGCGCATCCTGTTCGCTTTCGACGATGGTGTACTCAATATGATGTGCATTTTTGACCATCGTAATGGTCTTAAAATATTGCTGCTTTTTCTCCCCGAAATAAGAAGAAAGGCGGCTACGAAGACTTTTGGCCTTTCCTACATAAATGACTTTCCCCTCATGATTCAGGAAACGGTAAACGCCAGGTTCTTTGGGAAGGGAGCCAGAAATTTCCTTAAAATCCTCATCCGTCATATATCGGTGTCTTCGTCGGCGATCATGCCTTTGAGAAGAAATTCTGCCGCGGCCGGATTGGTGGCCAGGGGAATGTTATGGACATCGCACATCCGCATAAGCATCTGAACATCAGGTTCATGCGGGTGCCGATAAAGTGGGTCTCGGAAGAAGAAAACGAAATCAAGTTCTCCTGTGGCGACCTTAGCGGCGATCTGAGCATCACCTCCTACAGGACCGGATAAAAGCTTGGTTACTGTAAATCCAGCTTTTTCCAGAAATGTACCTGTAGTGGATG
>JBATMM010000349.1:0-4581 GCA_049289835.1 Saprospiraceae bacterium
GCCGTACATTACGCCAATGCAGATAAGCTTCAGTTTGCATATCAGTTGGTAGGAGCTGATGATGCCTGGAAATATACAACTGTCAATCGAAGTGCTCAATATGCTGCACTTTCTCCGGGGAGTTATGTATTCAAATTAAAAGTGGCGGATGAAAGTGGAAATTGGGGACCTGATCAGGACTTGTTTGCATTTACAATTGTGCCTCCTTTTTGGAAATCGGCATGGTTTATCCTGTGTGTCTCAGGAATTGCCCTGCTCATTTCATTTTGGCTGATAAGAAAACGGATCCGTACCATCCGTTATGAGGCAGGACTTAAACAAAAAATTGCAGAAACTGAAATGATGGCCTTGCGGGCACAGATGAATCCGCATTTCATCTTCAACTGCATCAATAGCATAGACTCCCTGATTCAGGATAATGATAAGTATCATGCGACGATATACCTCAATAAATTTGCAAAACTGATCCGGTGCATCCTGGATAGCTCCAAACAAAATACAGTGACCCTTGCGAATGACATGGAAACGCTCAAACTCTATATTGAAATGGAACAATTCCGGAACGATAATAAATTCACGGCTGATATCAAAGCTGATCCGGCCTTGCTCCAGGAAGATTTTAAGGTTCCTCCTCTGATTATACAGCCCTATGTGGAGAATGCCATTCTTCATGGACTTCGAAACCGGAAAGACAATGACGGTCAACTTTCTATTTCTTTGAACAGGCTGAACGGAAAAATTCAATACATCATAGAAGATAACGGTGTCGGAAGAATGCATACGCAGAATGGTCATTCAAATAATAAGGTGTCGTATGGCATGCAGATGAGCAGTGACAGGATCAGGTTATTTAACCAGGAAGAAAATGCTTCAGTTGAAATAACAGACCTGGGCAACAAAGGCATTTCTTCGGGTACCCGTGTGGAAGTATTATTAAAAATAATCTAACCTAATCTATGATCACAGCTATCATCATTGATGACGAAAGTAAAGGTCGCAATGCACTCAAACAAAAATTGAAGGAATACTGTCCGCAAGTAGAACTGCTTGGCGAAGCTGAGAATGGGGGAGAAGGACTCAGGCTCATTGAACAACATAATCCTGTCATTGTTTTCCTGGACATTGAAATGCCTATGATGAATGGTTTTGAAATGTTACAGAACCTGCCTGCTAAAAATTTTCACCTAATTTTTACTACGGCCTATGATCAGTATGCGATCAAAGCCATTAAATATGCAGCCTTTGATTATTTGCTCAAACCTATCGACATCGAAGAGCTGCAGATGACTATCAAAAAGGCAGAACAACAAATTGCCCTGAATAATACAGCTGAACGTCTTGAAACATTGACACACAATCTTTCCGGTAAGAATCAACTGAAAAAGATTGCAATACCTACCATGGAAGGTTTGTTGTTCTTCAATTTATCCGATATCGTATACCTGGAGGCCGAAAGCAATTATACGACACTTCATTTCCTCAATCATCCAAAACTGATGGCCAGTAGAACGATGCGTGATTTTGAGGAGTTGCTGCCATCCGATATGTTTTTCCGGACGCATCAGTCATATATCATCAATCTCAATTTTATAAAGCGATATCTCAAAGGTGATGGCGGTCAGATTGAAATGCAAAATGGACATTTTGTCGATGTGTCAAGGAGGAAGAAGGAGGAGTTTATTAAAATGACCAGGTAGCAGGGTTTATTGATGGCCAATAAAATAGTAGAATCACATGAGGTGTTTTGCCAATTTGATTTTTATCACCAGGAAAATAACATAAGTATAATGAAGCCAGACCGTCGATAACAGGACAATAAGGGTGTACACCATCCAAAGCGGAGCATCTGTATCACCAAGGCCGCGTTTTGCCTCAACGACTAATGGCACAGGACGGGCCCAGTTGATTTTCCCCCAGGATTCTACATTGCCATACACATCATTGTCTTCTATTTTCGCTGCAATGGTTATCACACCAAGTGTATCACCGGGCATATCCCTAGGGAAAGGAACTATCAATTTGCCATCCGTGCCGGTGACATCTTTCACAAGGCTTAGATAGCTAAACATCCCTTTAATAAACAGTCCGATTTCGATGCCTGCGATTGGTGTGAGGCTATCGGCACTACTTACTTCAAAGGCCTCAATAGCGATGAATTTGGAGGTATCTTCCTGAAAAAAGGAGACTTTCAAATCAGCCGCTTTTACCTCGATGTCCTTTACAGCACTTTTGGCATCAGGGTTGCCTTCATACATAACTTCAAAGGCTGATTGTCCTGCCGGGCCTGCATAGGACTTATCCTGATCCTGCAACAGGTAAACGGCCTCACCTTTAGCATCTGTTATTATTTTTTCAAGCAGGATCTTTGACGTATCGGATACAGCAAAAAACTGAACTTCCATGTTTGCAAAAGGTTCATAGCGTTCCTTCTTTATCAATAACTTTGCTACTATACGCTTCTGGCCATTCTGATCTTTATAGTAAGCGGCCTGGATCTTTGTGGTTGACATTGTCGTGTCTTGTGCCATGATATCCACTGCAGCGACAAGGGCAACGAAAGCTATCAACCATATATGTTTATACCCGTTTTTCATAGAAAACCGTTTTTTTAATTAGTGAGCGAACTTTTGACGTTCTTTCATTTTGAACGCTTTGATTTGCCTCTTCATGATCCTGTTCGCAACAATTTGGCGCAGGGTTCCATAGCTTTTGTCTTCAGTTACTTTCACCACATTGACAATCGGCAGAAATTTTGAAAACAGGAAAAAAAGGAGGCAGAACATCGCAATGCCGGCAAAGGTTAGCATCCATTCTATTGGCGTAACCCTGTAATGTATATATTCCGGTCTCATGTCCTGTAATGGAAGCAGTGGTGTTTCCAGTGTTGGGATGATGATCAGGTATCTTTTTACCCAGAGTGCCAGCACGGCTATGACAGAAACCGCTGTAATACTATTGATCGATCTGAATCTCGGGAATAGAATCACGATGATAGGCAATAACACACCCAGAATGGCTGCAAAGAAAAACCACCACCAATATTCACTATAGTCAAAGAGTTTGTACAATACTTTCATTTCCCAGGTTTCGGAGCCGTACCAGCTTGTCAGGTATTCGCTGAATGTAAAATAGGCATAGAGTGCACCTAATATCATCAGGATAATGCCCAGGTAATTAAAGTGGATTTTCGTGATATAGGATTCCAGGTGGTATACTTTTCTAAAGACCCACATGGCCATGATCAGCACGCCTGTGCCTGAGAATACGGCGGCCACCACAAAATAGGGGGCAAAGATGGTACTATGCCAACCCGGGCGGAGTGTCATGCCAAAAATCCAGGCCAGCACCGAGTGCACAAGTATAGCAAGCGGGATTATAATGGCAGACATTATATTTAAAGCACGATCCAGGTATTGATTTTGCACGGCATTCCCATTAAAATCAACGGACAGGAACGCATAGAGTTTATTTCTCCATTTGCTTTTAAAGGGATACGTCCTTAAGGCAGATAAATCCCTGATGGAAGCTAAATAAAGGAAAATAATACTGCCAATGAGGTAAGTTGAGATCGCTAATACATCCCAGACAATAGGAGATTGAATTCTGCCGAATAAGGCCAAATGGTGTAATCTGTCCAAACGGCCCATGCATAACAGGATATAGGTGGGACCTATGATGGTGGAAATCACTGTAATCATTTCAGCTATGCGAATGATTGGAGCACGCCAGGGTACCCGGAGTAAATGGAGGATGCCGGATATCAGTGCTCCGGCATAACTAATGCCGATGAAAAAAATAAAATTGGCGATATAGATTCCCCATACGACATTGTCGCGCATTCCGGTCACAATATGACCTTTGATCACTTGCACAAAAAGCGCATAGATGCCGCCAGCTAATATCAATCCTAAAACGGCAAGTCCAAAGATGCCGGATCTGCTTACACTGACCATCTGGGCTGTGAAATAGTTTAATGACCTGGTTGATTTTGGATCTAGTTTCATATCTGGTTTAGTGCTTTTTAACAATGGAACTCTTATAAAATGCTTCCTGCTCTTCGGAGAGATCATTAAATCCTTTTTCATAGTCAAACAAGCGATCCACCGGGGGCAGGTAATATACATTGGGTTCGGTCCCTAGTTCACCCATAAAATGATAGCCGGCCCGGTCATGCACCAGTTCACTAAACCGGAAAGATTCTGATCCGTTGGTTACAATATCCTCATTCTTGTCACCAAAGAAGATTACCCCATTAGGGCAACCGGTGACGCAGCCCGGCAGTTTGCCCTGCCTGGCCATATCCGGGCAAAAATCACATTTGCCTACTGTGCCAACTCTGCTTGGAACACTGGTTTCAGGAGAGTACTTCGTATTGCACATTTCAGGTGTTTTTTCCACTTCTTTCCATTGAAAAACGCGAGAAGAATACGGGCAGGCGGTCATGCAGAATTTACAACCGATACACCTGTCGGTATCTACAAGCACAATACCATCGGTACGCTTGTATGTAGCTCCTACCGGGCATACTTTTACACAGGGAGGTTGATTGCAATGGAAACACGGCTTAGGAAACCAGTAGGG
>JBATMM010000350.1:0-44135 GCA_049289835.1 Saprospiraceae bacterium
TTTCAGCACCATTCAACCTTCCGCTGATCCGCACTTTAATGCCTTCAGCACCTGATCTCATCGTTGACTGGATCGCCATTTTAATCGCGCGTCTGTAATTAATTCTCGCTTCGATTTGTTTTGCAATCGATTCGGCAACGATATTGGCATCCAACTCCGGTTTACGGATTTCCATAATATTGATCTGGACATCCATCTTTGTCAGCTTTTTAAGCTCCTCGCGTATGCGATCGACTTCCTGGCCTCCTTTACCGATGATGATACCAGGCCGTGAGGTTTGGATAGTGACAGTCACACGTTTTAGTGTACGTTCGATCACCATATGAGCGACCCCACCTTTTTCGATCCTTGCCTGGAGATATATCCGGATTTTTTCATCCTGGATGACTTTCTCAGCCATATCACGGCCTCCATACCAATTAGACTCCCATCCACGGATGATACCCAGTCTATTGCCTATAGGATTACATTTTTGACCCATTAGAATCTCAGATTATTAATCAATTGATTATTCATTTATACTTTCTTATTCTTCTTCTTCGCCGGCCGTAAGTTCGCCTTCGAATGGTATTTTGTTTTCAATGACCAGCGTTACATGGTTACTGTGTTTACGAATGCGGTGGGCGCGACCTTGTGGTGCAGGACGAATTCTTTTGATATGTCCGGCTCCATCAACAGTCAATGTCTTGATGACTAATAAATGCTCATCTACATCTTGTGCTCCTTCTGTTTTGTTCTCCCAGTTTGAGACTGCGGATAACAATAACTTTTCGAGCCAACCAGCAGCTTCCTTATTCGTGTACCTCAGTATATTGACTGCATCCTCGACTTTCTTTCCTCTGACCAGGTCAGCGACAAGTCTCATTTTCCGTTCAGAGAGCGGGCAGTTTCTGAGTTTAGCAACAGCTTCCATTTATCTGTTTATTTAAATTCTTTTCTATTAATTATTTCCTGTTACCGGCATGACCACGGAAAGTACGGGTCGGTGCAAATTCACCGAGTTTATGACCCACCATATTTTCGGTCACAAAAACGGGTATAAATGTTTTCCCGTTATGGACTGCGATGGTATGGCCTACCATATCAGGTACAATCATTGATGCACGTGACCAGGTCTTGATGACTGACTTCCGACTTGCTGCATTGGCTTTTTCGATTTTAGCCATCAGCTTGTTGAATACGTACGGACCTTTTTTAATTGATCTTGCCATGTTACTTATTACTGTGTTATGACTTATTTAGCTTTTCTGCGTGATATGATCAGCTTTGATGATTGAGCATTTGGGCTCCTGGTTTTTTGGCCTTTAGCCATAATTCCACCTCTTGACCTCGGGTGACCACCTGAGGCTTTCCCTTCTCCACCACCCATCGGGTGATCTACAGGATTCATCGCTACTCCTCTTACTCTCGGGCGACGACCTGTCCATCGCTTTGCTCCTGCCTTACCAAATCTGGTAAGTGCATGATCAGGATTAGAAACGGATCCCATCGTGGCTTTGCAATTCAACAATACACGTCTCACTTCACCGGAAGGCAATTTGATCACAGCATATTTGTCTTCACGACCCATCATCACTGCTGATGCACCTGCACTTCGCACTATTGCACCACCCTGACCAGGATATAGCTCCACATTGTGTACCTGAGAACCCAACGGAACATCCTTCAGAAATAAAGTATGTCCTGTATCTGGTGTAGCCTGGCTACCGGACAAAACTTTGCTTCCAACTTTAAAATTCTGAGGTGCAAGAATATATCGCTTCTCACCATCTGTATATTCGATCAGGGCAATAAAAGCTGTACGGTTAGGATCATATTCGATTGACAAGCATGTTCCTGTTACATTTTCCTTATCCCGTTTCCAATCGATCTGGCGATAGCGTTTTTTATGACCGCCACCCATATGGCGCATCGTCATTTTACCGTCGGCGTTCCTTCCTCCACTTTTCGAAATAGGCTTAAGAAGTGACTTCTCAGGCTTATTGGTCGTTATCTCATCATAGGTATTGCCTACCCTGAAGCGAGTACCCGGACTGATTGGTTTAAATTTCTTTACGGCCATGATTTACCTTTTTGTATAGGGTCTTAAAATGAATGTCATTTATATTTCACCAAAGAAATCAATTGTTTCTCCTTTCGCTAAAGTGACAACAGCTTTTTTATAAGAAGCTTTGCGTCCATGAAGCACACCTTTCTTTGTATTCCGTGTTTTCCTTTTTCCGGGAATGACCATTGTATTTACTGATTCAACAGTTACTGTATACAATTGCTCAACGGCTTTTTTGATTTCTATTTTATTGGAGGTCTTATCTACAATAAAACTGTATTGGGCACTTTTCTCTGATAAGGTATCTGCCTTTTCAGTGATCAGTGGTTTCACGAGTATTGTCTTTGTGCTCATTTTCCTTTACGCATTAATGGGATAGACGAATTAATTCTTTAATGATTTTGTAATCAAGTCGACTGACTGCTCAGAAAGAACTAATTTCTGTGAGCGAAGGATATCATATGTGTTGAGATCCTGTGCCCTTACTAATCTTGTATTCTGAAGATTACGTCCGGAGAGATACAAATTTGTATTTGCCTCAGATGTTACGAATAAAGATTTGTTCTTGTCAATCTGTAGATTTTTCAAAACTGCCACAAAGTCCTTTGTACGTGGTTGTTCAAGGTTGATTTCTTCAACGATGATAAGATTACCTGCAATGGCTTTAGAAGATAATGCAGACCGGCGAGCGAGCAGCTTAACTTTTTTGTTGACCTTAAGATCATAATCATGAGGTCTTGGACCAAAAGCTCTACCACCACCTTTGTACATTGGATTTTTCAATGATCCTGCACGAGCACCACCGGTACCTTTTTGCTTTTTGAACTTCTTAGTTGTGCGCCATACTTCCCAACGTTCTTTTGTCTTGTGTGTACCCTGGCGTTGGTTAGCCAGATATGCCTTCACTGCAAGGTATACAACGTGCTCATTGGGTTGGATGGCAAACACATCATCAGCCAGATCGATACTTCGACCTGTTTTTTCACCTTTTGAATTCAATATTTCTATTGTCATGGCTGATTACTTTTCGATAATGATAAATGAACCTTTATGTCCCGGAATAGCCCCCTTTATAAGGATCAGGTTTTGATCCGGAAGAAGTTTAGCTACTCTGAGATTAAGCATTTTGACTCTCTCTCCACCCATGCGACCTGCCATGCGAAGACCTTTAACAACTTTAGAAGGATAAGAAGAAGCACCGATTGAACCGGGAGCTCTCATCCTGTTATGCTGACCGTGTGATGATTGCATGATACCAGCGAAGTGGTGTCTTTTGACGACACCCTGGAATCCCTTTCCTTTACTTGTGCCAATGGCAGATACTGTCTCCCCTTCCTGAAACAACTCATTCATCGAGACCAGGTCTCCAAGATTTTTACTGATTTCAAAATCTCTGAATTCAACGAGCTTTCTTTTCGGAGCGGTTTTCGCTTTTTCAAAATGTCCCTGCATGGATTGAGGTGTGTTTTTCACTTTAGCATCGCCGTAAGCGAGCTGAAGTGCGTCATACCCATCTGAATCCTGCGTTTTAACCTGAGTCACCACATTAGGTTGTGCATGCACAACTGTGCAGGCTATGGATTTTCCATTCTGGTCAAATATGCTGGTCATGCCGACCTTCTTGCCTATTATTCCTTTCACCGTAAGATGATTTGATTGATTATAATTATTAACTAACAGGTCATTCGTAGTAAATAACTACGAAATACCTGATTCGATTTCTCGGTAAAGTCGTTTGTAGTTTGAAACTACAAACAGCAATACACAGCTACTATGTAAGTTTGACCTGGATATCTACTCCACTCGGTAATTCGAGTTTAGACAAGGCATCTACCGTCTTTGGAGTAGGGGTATAAATCTCGATCAAACGTTTGTGTGTGCGCAATTGGAACTGCTCTCGAGATTTCTTATTTACGTGCGGTGAACGCAGGACGGTAAATATTTCTTTCTCGGTGGGCAGCGGAATCGGGCCCGTAACTACGGCCCCACTATTGCGAACAGTTTTAACGATTTTCTCCGTTGACTTATCGACCAGGTTATGGTCGTATGAACGAAGTTTAATCCTAATTTTCTGATTCATTTCCTACCAAAAAAATTATTTATGAATTTAATTCATCACCCACTTTTGGGCTTTATTATTCTTTACCCTCTAGCCCCCTGAAAAAGGGGGAATGGAGGACTTTTTTCTTATACTTTAACAGTGCCTTTAGCTTTTTCAATCACATCCTCTGCGATGTTTTTTGGTACCGGAGCATAATGACTGAATTCCATCGTAGAACTTGCACGACCAGATGTAATAGTACGCAATTGTGTCACGTATCCAAACATTTCCGCTAAAGGTACTTCTGCCTGAACAGCTATAGCGCCTGAACGTGAATCTTGTCCTTTAGGTAATCCGCGACGGCGATTGAGGTCACCAATAACCGGTCCAACATATTCGTCCGGTGTCACCACTTCAAGTTTCATGATAGGCTCGAGAAGAACAGGTTTTGCTTTTTTAGCAGCTTCCCTGAAGCCTTCTTTTGCACAAAGTTCGAAAGCGATTGGCTTCGAGTCAACAGCATGTGTCTGACCATCATATACTCTGACCTTCATGCTATCGATATTGTACCCAGCCAGAATTCCATTGTCCATCATGGCTGTAAATCCTTTGATGATCGAAGGGAAAAATTCCTTTGGAATAGATCCGCCGAAGATACCATTGACGAACTGGAGTTTGGTTTTACCGCTTTTGAAGTCATCACTTTCGAGGAATTCTTCGTCTGAAGGACCAAGTTCGAATGACATCTGTGCGAAAAGACCTGAACCACCTGTCTGTTTTTTAAGTCTTTCAGTGTGATCAACTTTAACCGTAAGTGCTTCTTTATAATTGACCTGGGGTGCACCCTGGCTACATTCTACACCAAATTCTCTCCTTAAGCGGTCAACAATGATTTCAAGGTGTAACTCACCCATACCACTGATAATGGTTTGATTTGTATCCTCATCATATTTGACACGGAAAGTAGGATCCTCTTCAGCCAGCTTGGCTAAAGCCATTCCTAATTTATCAAGATCTTTCTGGCTTTTCGGTTCCACTGCAATACCAATAACAGGATCCGGAAAGACCATACTTTCAAGCACAATAGGGTTCTTTTCGTCACAGAGTGTGTCACCTGTCCGAATATCTTTGAATCCTACACCTGCAGCAATATCACCCGCTTCAACCCTATCGATTGGATTTTGCTTGTTAGCATGCATCTGATAAAGACGAGAAATCCGCTCTTTGTTGCCTGACCTTGTATTCAGTACATATGAACCTGAATTCAAAGCACCAGAATAAACTCTCATGAACGCTAAACGTCCAACAAAAGGATCAGTAGCTATTTTGAATGCAAGAGCTGCAAATGGTTCGGTGACGCTTGGTTTCCTGATTTCTTCTTTATCTGTGTCGGGATTGATACCGATGATTCCTTCTACATCAAGCGGGCTTGGTAAATAGGCACATACTGCATCCAATACAGCCTGAACGCCTTTATTTTTAAATGCTGATCCGCACATCATCGGTACGAATTTCATGTCACAGACTGCTTTGCGAACAGCCGCTCTCATTTCTTCTGCTGAGATTGAATCGGGATCATCAAAATATTTTTGCATTAATGTATCGTCATATTCAGCGATGGCTTCAAGAAGTTTCTCTCTGAATTCTGCAACGACACTCACTAAATCTTCCGGAACCGGAATCTCATCAAACGTCATTCCCATATCCTCTTCATTCCAGACCATTGCTTTGCCTGTGATCAGATCGACGACACCTTTGAATCTTTCTTCTTCACCAATAGGAACTTGTAGTGGAATTGCTTTTGAACCAAGCTTAGCTTCAACATCTCGAACGACATCGAAAAAATTAGCACCGGAGCGATCCATTTTATTGACGAATCCGATTCTTGGAACTTTATAGTTATCAGCCAGACGCCAATTGGTTTCTGACTGTGGTTCAACACCTGAAACAGCACAAAAAAGAAATACAAGACCATCAAGAACGCGTAGGGACCTGTTTACTTCAACTGTGAAGTCAACGTGTCCGGGTGTGTCAATGATATTGACAGCGTATTCCTGATCTTTCCATTCCCACTGTGCTTTAGTAGCTGCACTGGTTATGGTAATACCACGTTCCTGCTCCTGCTCCATCCAGTCCATAGTGGCGGCGCCATCATGTACTTCACCCATCTTGTGAGAAATACCTGTATAATATAATACACGTTCCGTAGTTGTCGTTTTTCCTGCATCGATGTGAGCAGCGATTCCGATGTTACGTGTATATCTTAGGTCCTTAGCCATTAGTATTATCCTGAAAAATTAAATGTGTTCTGATTATTTGAAATGGGCAAAAGCGCGATTTGCTTCAGCCATTTTATGTGTGTCTTCTTTTCTTTTTACCGCAGATCCTTCACCTTTGCTGGCAGCTAGTACTTCTGCTGCAAGTTTTTCTGCCATTCCTTTACCATTACGTTCTCGGGCAAAACGGATCAGCCATTTCATTCCGATAGCTATTTTACGTTTTGGGTTGATCTCCGTTGGAATCTGAAAAGTAGCACCACCTATTCTACGGCTTCGCACTTCTACTGAAGGGGTTGCGTTTTCCAGGGCTTTGTTGAATAGGTCATGTGGATTCTGGCCTGATTTCTCCTGCACTAAATCCATGGCATTATAGAAGATATCGAATGCGATGCTCTTTTTTCCTTGCCACATCATATTGTTGATGAAACGGGTCACGACAGGATCACTGTATCGTGGGTCCGGCATTAGTATCCTCAGCTTTGGTTTTCTCTTCCTCATGATGGAATCTGTCTACTATTTCTTAGGTCTTTTTGTTCCGTATTTAGATCTTGATTTCAGCCTGTTATTTACACCTGCTGTATCCAGAGCTCCTCTCACAATGGTGTAACGTACACCCGGAAGATCTTTCACCCTACCTCCGCGAATCAATACGATAGAGTGTTCCTGGAGGTTGTGACCTTCTCCCGGAATGTAAGCAATCACTTCCAGGCTATTTGTCAAACGCACCTTTGCTACTTTACGCAAAGCTGAGTTCGGTTTTTTGGGTGTAGTGGTATACACACGTGTGCACACTCCTCTCTTCTGAGGACATGATGCTAATGCACGGGCTTTGCTTTTGTAAACTACTGCCTCGCGACCTTTCCTAACTAATTGATTTATAGTAGGCATACGTATATTTTATCCATTGTTTCAGACGCCTTTTTCGAAAGCGAATGCAAAGATATGATTAAATTTTGGGATGAAAGGTATAGGGCTGTGTAATTTATTGGCAAAGGATGATAAGGTGGCAAGTTTATTGGTTTATCAATTTACCAGTTTATAGGGTTTGGGGTTATGGGAGCAAGGCCAAGGAAGAGGATAAGGCTAAGAATTTAGCTAAAGTCGAAAGAGTATAAAGGCTTTAAGAGAGATGCTATCTTCGGGGTTTTATGAATATCCAGATTAGAAAAGCAAATGAGGATGATATTCCAGCGATCTATAGCCTGGTAAGGGAACTGGCTGAATATGAGCGGGGATTGCACAAAGTGACAACCACCCCAGAATCGTACCTCCTGGATTTTAAGGAAAATATTTTTGACGCTTTTGTGGCTGAAAAGGACAGCATGGTAGTAGGGATAGCGCTATATTATCTTGTTTTTAGCACCTGGCGGGGAAGGATGTTATACCTCGAGGATTTCGTGGTCAGGGAATCAGAAAGAGGGTCCGGAATAGGTAAGTTGCTTTTTGAAGCATTTATGGTGGAGGCAAAACGACAGGATGTTGCGCTGGTAAAATGGCAGGTGTTGGACTGGAATGAACCGGCAATAAATTTTTACAAAAAATATGATGTAGTGTTCGATGATGAATGGGTGGATTGCAAGATCTATCTGAAATAATCTGGTGATCTGTGGTCTAGTGATCTGTGGGGCGGTGATTTGATGATTGGTTAATCTAGAGATTTCAGGAGGATTAATGGTCAAATGTTTATTTTTTGCTTATAATTATTTGGTTATTATTAATAATCATTAATGATCTCTGTTCATCAATTCCATGGAAAATGATTTCAATGTTGATACATTCAGGAATGACAATGAATCAATTGATTCAAAGGCTTGTTGCAAGTAGCGTTGTTGTATTTTATTTGCATAGACTTCTACGTTTAAGGCATTATATATTTCTAAAATAGAATTGATTTCACCTGTTGAAGCTGCTTTCGTGTAAGATTTTGAGAATTCTGCCTGTTCGGTGGAATCGAGAGAGTTGTAAGTATGCACATAAAGAAAATTCTTTTTACCTCTTAATATATCTCCACCCTTTTGCTTTCCAGTGCGTATTGAATCACCAAATACATCAAGGATATCATCACGGATCTGAAATGCGATCCCGATGTTTTCGCCATACGTATAGAGAATCTCTGAAACTTCAGGAGAAGAGTCGGCTAACAAGGATCCGATTTTTAAGCTGGCGCCAAGTAAACACGCTGTTTTTCTCCTGATCATTTCAATATAATCCTGTTCGGTAATAGAATTGAATCGTTCGAAATCCATGTCCATCTGCTGCCCTTCACAAATGATCAATGCAGCTGAGGACATAGCAGAACAAATCGCTGAACCTGTATTATTTTTTCTTCCGGCTTCAAGCAATAATTCAAAACATGTAATGAGCATAGCATCTCCACTGAGGATAGCCAGATTTCGTCCAAATTTGATGTGAACAGTTTCAATACCACGTCTCAATGCTGCTTCATCCATGATATCATCATGCATGAGGCTAAAATTGTGAAAGAATTCCAATGCTAAAGCAGCAGGGAGCGCAGGGGAAATATCTTCATGCCACTGATTATAAGCCATCAGTAATAAAACAGGACGTATCCTCTTTCCCCCCATTTTGTTGATATAACGGATCGGTGCATATAGGGAATCGGGATTTCCTATGACCGGGTGATCTTCCAGATATTTTTCAAAAATTTTAGCTAACGAAGTATAATCGAATTGGCTCATTCCTTTTTATCCTATAGTTTTACTTTCATGAAAGTAAAGATGCAAAATAATTGGTCGTGTTCTCTGTATGTCCTCCTTGTCCTATTCCTGTTTTCTGCATGTCATGAAAATAAAACCGGCAATGAAAAAGCAGACCTAATTCTGTACCATGCTTTCGTCTATCCGGTGGCAGGAGATCCCATTGAAAATGGTGCGGTAGTGATAACAAACGGTAAAATTATCGCCACTGGTCAATCGGAAGCCCTGTTAAAAGTGTGGAAAGATGTAGTGACTGATTCCATCGATTGTCACGGACAATTCCTAATGCCCGGCTTTATTGAAGGTCATGGTCATTTCAGTTCGATGGGATATAACCTGATCAATGTAGATCTGATGGAAACGCATAGCTGGAGTGAAATCATAGACAGTCTGGCTTACAGGGTTAGTAAGGCAAAACCTGGTGAATGGATTACAGGAAGAGGCTGGCATCAGGAAAAATGGATAACGCCGGTGGAGAAGAATGTAAACGGATATCCTTACCATGATTTGCTGAGCAAGATTTCTCCAAATAATCCGGTCATGCTTGATCATGCCAGTGGACACTCACTGATGGCGAATGAAGCTGCGATGAAAATAGCAGGTATTTCTCAGGAGACACCTGATCCCGTTGGCGGACATATTGTGAGAGATAAATCGGGAGTGGCACTTGGTGTGTTTGAAGAACGTGCAATGGATCTTATCGGAAATGTCTACCAGGAGTATGTGGACAAGTCACCTGAAAAAGAAAAAAGAGATTTATGGTTAAGGGCTATTGCGAAATCTCAAATCGAATGTCTTCAACATGGCATTACTTCATTTGAAGATGCAGGTGCTACTTTAAAAGAAATCAGGTGGTACTATGACCTTGCCAAACATGATAGCCTTGACATAAGGTTATGGGTAATGGTGAGGGATTCATATGATACTTTAAAAGGATACATGGATAACTTCCCGATTATCCGGTCGGGTCAGGATATGTTTACGTGCAATGCTGTTAAAACTTATATAGATGGTGCGCTGGGTTCGTTTGGCGCATGGTTGTTAGAACCCTACGCCGGTAAGCCTGGCTACACAGGCCAGAATACTACCCCACTGGATGAAATTAAAAACACAGCTGAGCTGGCTATCGAGCATGACATGCAGATGTGTGTGCATGCAATCGGTGACAGAGGTAATCGGGAGGTTCTGAATATTTATGAAGAAGTAATGAAAGCACATCCCGAAAAGAAAGATTTACGATGGCGGATTGAGCATGCGCAGCATGTTGATCCTTCAGACATGCCTCGTTTTAAGCAGCTGGGTGTCATCGCTGCAATGCAGGGAATACATTGCACTTCTGATGCACCTTTTGTTGTGAAAAGACTGGGAGAAGAAAGAGCCCGTACCGGAGCTTATGCATGGAGAAGTATGTTAGATGCCGGTGTCGTGATTGCGAATGGTACTGATGCACCTGTGGAGCATGTAGATCCACTTCCAAATATTTATGCCTCAGTGACCCGGAGAAGACTTGACAATGGTATGGTATTCTTTCCTGAACAAGCGATGACGAGAAAGGAAGCTATTTATTCGTACACGATTGCAAATGCATTTGCTGCCAAGGAGGAAGATATCAAGGGAAGTCTTGAGACCGGGAAATGGGCGGACATTGTTTTGCTATCTAAAAATCTGTTGACTTGTCCTGATGATAGTATTCCAAAAATAAAAGTGATGATGACGATGGTGGGAGGGAAGATTAAATTTACGAGTAAAGAGTAACGAATAACGAGTAACGAGTAACGAATAACGAGTAACGAATAACGAGTAACCAATAACGAGTAACCAATAACGAGTAACCAATAACGAGTGACGAGTATCCAATAACGAGTGACGAGTAACCAATAACGAGTGACGAGTAACCAATAACCAGTAACAGAGTAACGAATTACAATTATAGATTTCTGATTACATTAATTTCTTATTAAACTAATTGCTGCATTTGCGATTTCGTTTAGATTGTGATTTAAGATGCATTTGAAATGGCCTTTTGGGCATTTATCATAACCCAGTTTTGTACAGGGACGACAATTCAGTTCTTTTTGTTCGAAAGAAATCCAATCGATATTTTCATTTCCATAATAGGGATACATTCCGAAGGCTGGAATTGTATTTCCCCAAATGACGACCTGAGGTTTTTTCAGAGCTGCTGCAATATGCATCAGACCGGTGTCATGGGAGATGAGTGTAGCTGATTGCTGAAGGATTGAGGCGGATTGAAAAATATCGAATGAGCCGCATGCTGAAATGATGTTTTTCGAATTTAATTTGGCCATAATTTCATCGGCCTTTTTTATTTCCGATTTTCCTCCCAAAAGAATTACAGGCAAGTTTAACGAATCTGTAATCTTTGAAATCTGATCTGCTGTCAAACATTTTGTGTTGTAAGTTGCCCCTATGACAATTGATACATAGGAGTAAGGTTGCCATCCAAATTTCTCAACAACATTAATTTTCTTACTGTCTGGTATAAAAAAATCAAGTCCATTCTGATCATTTTGAATGCCAAGGAATTTAACCGAATCCAAATAACGGTCTACAACATGTCTTTCGGGTAATCGATTTATTTTAAAATTGACCATCAGCCATTTTTCAAAATTCAGTTTGTGAAATACATGGAAAGGTTTCTTAAGGGCTATCCTGATCCGACGGGTACGGATATTGTGATGTAAATCAATGATAAAATTATAATTTTCAAGTCGAAGACTTTGGATCATTTTATCAAAATCATCGTCTAATGTGATCACTTTTTTGACATGCGGATTGGCTGAAATAATGGATGCAAAAGCCGGTTTGGTCAAAAAATGAATTTCAGCTCCCAATTGTTCGTGCAAGGCTCGCAAAACAGGTGTTGTCAACACGATGTCTCCTATTGAACTAAAACGTATGACTAAAATTTTTTCTGATGTCATGGTTTAAAGGTAGAAACTGCATTGGGATTAATGAAAATCAAAAAAAAGCGGGGACAAGCCCCGCTAAAAAAAATATATTTTGAATATTCGCTTCCTTGTGATCTGATCAAATTATTGTTTAATAAACTTCAGGGAGGTCATAGATCCTTTTTCATCTGTCAATTGAAGCAAATACATTCCATAGGCTAATTGATCGATTGCAATTTTACGATCCGTGTTCAAATGCCCCTGCATTACTTTTTTTCCACTTAATTCAAATACGGCGAATCCTGTAGGTTGAAATGAATCTTTCAGATCAATTTGCAATTCAAGTGATGCCGGTTGAGGATGAAGCTTCAACTGAATGGACTGATCCACATTACTAGTAGCCGTGAAGTCGCGATTACCGGCTACAAACCAAACTCCTTTCTGGGCACCTGAAATTAAAGGGACTTCAGAATTGACGACAGGAAGAGTTTTGTTCCCGGGTTGAACATTGATGGTTGCTAGTAGAGGACTGCCGTTATCATCATTGGTAAACAGGATTTTGTCATCTAAGCGTGAATAGCTTGGAAAACCGATAGTATTGTTGTGATAAATATTATTCGCTACACCGCTTTCAATATTTGCAGCTACAACCCAATAATCAGTCTGGAGGTTTCCGGAATTATCAAAGAAATCTTCTAAAAAATCGAAAGTGATGATGAAAGGTGAATTCTTTGAAAATGAGGGATTCCCTATCGAAACATTTTCAGGAAGATTTGAATACAACTTTCCTATCAGTCCATCAGCAAATTGAACTGACGAACGATTCCAAACATTGATGAAAGAAATATCCCAATATTCAATACCATTACCAAAAGAACTTTCGATCTGGTTGAACGCATCATACATGATGTATTCGCCTGTATAATCCCATTCCATAGCATCTGAATAAAGAACTCCTCCTGCGTTAATACCGCCGGCAGTTGTAGGGTTGTACAAGGTGAACGTGTTGGAATTGGTGCTATTATAGTCATAAACATTGATTTCATTTGTCAGATTACTGGTCGTAAATGCGATTTTACTACCATCTTTTGATACGACTACATTTCGCCAAATACCCTGAGGATTATTCTCAACATAAAATGAATTGTACGACAAGCCAGCAGACCAATTAAAGGCCAAAACGATCATATTATTCTCATTATCCACGTACACACATGCTGTGCCATCATCAGTAAAACTCGGACGGCTGATTGGAGCGTGCACATTCATTTTCACAAACTGTGAGGGATTTGCAGGAGGTACAAAATATAAATCGGTCTCTCCCTGATTAGTGGCCAGAATAAAATCTGCGCCACCATTGATGTCAATGTCATCCTGGTGATCACCACCCTGGCCTGCGCCAATACCTACCTGGTCAAAGGCTGTACGGCCTGCGGTCACTTCAGCACTATTAGCACCAAACAAATCTGTGGCTGCTTTTTCAACAGCAAGACGCATATCAATAAACTGGGAAGATTTCACCAGATAATCTGTAAGCGCTTTGTAATAGACTTGTTCGGCTTTGTTCTTTCCAATAGCTGTTGCAAAAAGGAAGAATGCCTTATTTGGAATTCCGCTGTTTATATGTACACCACCATTGTCCTGATCCTCTGATAAATTCTGGAATTCATTCATATGCGCTGGTTGCCATCCATTGTCATTCGGACCTAATCCTCCATTGTGCGGATCGGACAGATCTCTCAATGCACCTGAGGGAAAGAAATTGAGCTTCACGACATCCTCACCCATTTTCCAGTCATCCCTATCGATCATGGCACCAAAGACATCTGCGTAGGATTCATTCAATGCGCCGGACTGACCCAGGTATTCAAGATTGGCTGTGCTACCAATGACACCATGAGACATTTCATGGCCTCCAACATCAAGTGCTTTAGCCAATGCGGTGAAAGCCACATCCCCATTGCCATAAAACATGGCTGCACCATTCCAAAATGCATTATCCATGTTGTTATCATTTGCATCAGTGACATTGATGATTGATATGATGTTGCCTCCACCTCCATTGATTGAATTCCGGTTGAATGTAGTTTTATAATACTCGAAAGCCTGACCTGCATTATAATGCGCACTGACCTCAAGATTTTTCCAGTTGTTGTTCGTATTGAATACCTGCACCACCCCAAAATTGGATTGCTGCGGTGATGAATTCTGTGCGTCAACTGTCCAAATCACCCCTACCGGATCATTAGGCATAACGGATTGAGCGGGTTGAAACATACTTGTTCTGCTGGCGTCAATCATAAAAATGTTAGAACCTACCTGGTAACCGTTGACCGTGCGGTTCTGTCCGGATAGATCCTGATCTGTGGTAACTGTCGCACCATCAAGAACAGGCATTGCAGTCATGGCTGTTGATGATTCAAAATCTCCAGATGTGTTTATTAAAGATGGCAGATGCTTAAACAATTCCATTGGGGCTAAAGAACATGTTTCGGTGTACCCCTCAAGAATAGTTAAGTTAGTGGCATCAACATATACAATCCAATAATCCATAGCATTCGGATGTATGTCAATTTTATAAGCGAGTAACAATTTTCCATCTTTCGGAAACCATATCAATGAGGCCTCATCTGAAGGTAAGTGCAAGCCTTCCAATGTTGGATATTCCTGAAAATGAAGATTCTTTGACAAAAGATACTCCTTAGTAGCTACAATCACTTTTTCTTTTGATTGTGCTTCAGGAACACTTTCAGGTATCTTTCCTGTCCAGGCGAATCCATTCAGACTATTAAGTTGATTGTTCAACAGATGGAGGATCATGTTCTGACCTTTGATTGGTATTCCTGCCAAGGTTTGCTCTGTTCTTAAGTGCGTTTGTTTTAATGCATCCGAATGATCATCCACTATACTCCAATCCAAAGGAACATTGTTTGATTTTGGCTCAATGGATAATACATGATTGAGTAATTCACCGATAGAATTTCTGGATTGCCAAAGATTATTTTTTTTCATTTCAATCCAGAAACTTCCTGAAGGTAAAATCCGAAAAGTGGAGATATTTTCATTGCCCGGAAGAACAGCAGAACCGTGATGGTTCAGTATTGGTTTTGCGATTCTACCAGGATCCTGCGTGGCATTGATGATCTTTGAAACCTGTAGTGGTTTCGGCTCTGTATACGGCACGTTATGCAGATTTTTAAATGAGGACTGACTCTGAAGTCCTACTACAAATCCAAAAAAAGCGAGTAATGAAATATAGATTTTCATGATTTCGGTTTTGATGATCTGAACAATAAGTTATAATATATAATTAAATTTTCTTCAGGATGAAAACCAGGCTTTCCCCACACGATACGATGATGACTTTTCACATCCGGATGAAAATCGATGAAATAATACAAATCACCAGGTTCATTATAGGATAGATCCTGAAGATTTAATGATTTATAGGTCAGAAACAACTGACTAGTCAGATTTTCTTTCCATTGTTGTACAAAAACAACAGAAGAATCCCGCCATGGTCGCTGGAACAATCTTCCATCATCAAGCAGGACAAACTGGGTCACGGCGCCTGAGAAACCTCCTCCTTGCCCGAATTCTATCCGTTTACCTTTGTAATCAGATGGGAAATCAGTTGAAGGATGACAGCTTACTGCCAGGAGGAGAAGTGTCAGTGAGCAAAAAATAACTGGTCGCTTCATCCGGGTTAGATTAATAGGTGGTTAAAAAACTGTTAAGTCCGGATCAAAGTTGATAATTTTAAATGATTTTAAGTCTTATGGCGTTATCTTTGGGATAACCGCTTAAATCACGTAAAAAAATAAATCCGATGAAAAAATTTATTTTCTCATTTTTCCTATTCTCCCTGATGGTTTTTAGTGCAAATGCTCAAAAAGCAGCTTGTTGTAAACCGGGAGGAAAATCTTCAGCATCCTGTGAGATGAAAGCTCCATCTGCTGTCAGTGCTGAAAATGCTGCTGCTGCCGAAAAAGTGGCTGCTGCTGATCTGAATATTGAAAAAAGAACAGATCCAATCACAGGAGCTGTGTCTTATGTAAGAAAGGAAACTGCGGTGGCTGATGGATCAGTAACTTTTGTCAGTTTAAGCTTTGACCCTGTGACAAATTCTTTTGTAAATGTTGCACCTTCCATGATGGAGGAGAACCATAATTGTTCGATGAAATCAACAGGAAACGGAAAATCCTGCTGTGCTAAGGGAGCAGCATCAGGTAAATCTTGTTGTGCCGGAAAAGCGGCATCGGCAAAACCTGAGAAAACTAAGAGTTAATTCGAAAGTTGATTGAGATATTAAAGCCGGTAGACATACCGGCTTTTTTTTTGTAAAAGGTTAATTATGAAGTCATTAAATCACTTTTTCCTTCAGGAAAATCCTTTCAATTTCGTTAACCGGAAGGACTTTATATCTTTGCGTTACATCGCCATACTCAAGGCAGTGGAAACAGGCAGCGTTTAGGTATGACTCAACATTCAACCAACCTCAAGCCACAGTGGGTCGATAACATCATGGAAACTGTTGGCAATACGCCTATGGTAAAACTCCATGGCCTGTCGAAATTATCAGGATGCCTGGTCCTTGCAAAACTTGAATCATTCAATCCGGGGTTGAGCGCAAAGGACCGGATAGGCCATGCAGTGATCGAAGCTGCTGAGAAAGACGGGCTCATCAAACCCGGTGGAACCATCATTGAATCTACTTCAGGAAATACAGGTTATTCAGTGGCAATGGCATGTATTGTAAAAGGTTACAAATGTATCCTGACCACTACAGATAAAAGTGCTGAAGAAAAAATCACTACGCTCAGGGCACTTGGTGCTGAGGTGATCGTTTGTCCTAATCATGTTCCTTCAGACGATCCTCAGTCATATTATAGTCAGGCAGAGCGATTGGCAGAAGAAATTCCTAATTCATTTTATGTCAATCAATACTACAATGAAGCAAACCTTGATGCTCATTATCGCAGTACGGGACCTGAATTGTGGAAGCAAACGGGTGGATTGATCACCCATTTCATGGCTACATGTGGTACAGGTGGAACAATTTCAGGTTCCGGTCGCTACCTCAAAGAACAAAATCCAAATATCAAAGTCATAGCTGTCGATGCAGAAGGATCTGTATTGACAAAATATCATCAGACGGGCGAATTAGACAAGAGTGAAATTCATTCTTATCAGCTTGAAGGCGTAGGAAAAAATATTATCCCTTCAAATGTTGAATTTGATATCATCGACAAGTTTATCAAAGTGGATGATCGCAGCAGTGCTTTCAGAGCACGTCAATTGACAAAGAGTGAAGCGATTTTCGCGGGTTATAGCAGCGGTGCTGTCGTGGAAGCGTTTATGCGAATGCGGAGAGAATTTAAGCCAAGTGATGTTGTGGTACTTTTATTTGCTGATCATGGAAGTAAATATCTAAGTAAGATTTATAACAATGGTTGGATGCAGAAACAGGGCTTCATCAGGAAGATCGCTGACTATGCACCCAGCTATCAAATACAACGCAGGTTAGAACGCGTATTTAATAAATACATAAAGAACTATGGAAATATTTGAACGAATCCGCAAACAACGTGGGCCTTTAGGACAATATGCTTCAAGGGGTGAAGGATATTATATGTTCCCTGAATTGAAAGGAGAGATCGGATCACGAATGGATTTTCACGGAAAAGAAGTTGTGGTCTGGAGTATCAATAATTATCTGGGACTGGCTAATCATCCTGAAGTAAGAAAGGTAGATGCAGAAGCAGCTAAAAAGTGGGGACTCGCCTACCCGATGGGTGCACGCCTGATGACAGGGGAAACTTCACTGCACAAAGAGTTGGAGCGCAAGCTGGCAGCTTATGTGTACAAGGAAGCGGCCGCTGTAGTCAATTATGGTTATCCCGGTGTTGTGTCGGCTATCGATGCTCTTTTGTCAAGACGTGATGCGGTGGTGTATGATGCAGAGAGTCATGGTTGCATTGTGGATGGTACCCGATTACATATGGGTGAGCGATTTTCATACAAGCACAATGATATTGAAAGCGTTGAACAAAATCTTGAGCGAGCTACTAAATGGGCTAATGAAAAAGGCGGAGGAGTGTTAGTAGTGACAGAAGGTGTATTTGGAATGAGGGGTGATCAGGGTATCCTGAAAGAAATAGTGGCACTTAAGAAGAAATATGATTTCAGATTCTTTGTAGATGATGCTCATGGGTTCGGAACATTGGGAGAAGGTGGTCGTGGCGCAGGTGTTGAGCAAGGCGTACAGGATGGAATAGATGTTTATTTTTCAACTTTTGCCAAATCATTTGCTGCAACTGGTGGATTTTTAGCTGGTGATGCTGATATCATTCAATATCTCCAATATGCAATGAGATCTCAAATACATGCGAAGAGTTTGCCTATGGCTATAGTGGAAGGAAATCTCAAACGTCTTGAACTGATGCAAAATCATCCTGAGTACAAAGAGAATCTATGGCACATAGCAACAACACTTCAAAACGGATTAAAATCAAGAGGATTTGACATTGGTACAACCAACACAGTTGTCACTCCTGTTTACTTATACGGTACACCATTCGAAGCTACACAACTTGTGCATGACATGAGAGAATCTTATGGTGTATTCACTTCCATGATTATTTATCCTGTCATACCGAAAGGAATGGTTCTGCTGCGAATGATCCCTACTGCATCACATACTGATGCTGATGTTGAACAGACGCTGAATGCATTCTCTGCTGTAGCTGAGAAATTGAAAGCAGGTGCTTATCAGGATAAGATTTTAAATCCGGTATTGGGATAAAACGAGTAACGAGTAACGAATAACGAGTAACGAGTAACGAGTAACGAGTAACGAATAACGAATAACGAGTTACGAGTTATCATCTCCGATTAGGATTTTGGATTTCTAAAATCGGGATTCAGTTAGATCATCATTTTTTCTTAGGAATGGCGCCGTCTTCTGTCAGAGCATCTAATATTCCTGCATCTAAATCAAATTGAGGCTTGAAGCCAAGTTCAGTCTTCAGTTTTGAATTATCAACACGCCAATTGCGCGAAGTGATTTCTTTTATTTTGAAAGGACTTACATGTAGAGGTTTCTTGCGAATACGTGCAAGAATTAATCTGATATTGGCGATGCCAAGCAAGAGATTTCTGGATAATCTGACCTTACGTGTTTTGACACCCAGGTGTTTAGCCATGTATTCATTGACTTTTGAAGGCTCATAATCATTGCCATCAGAGACAACATAAATCTGATGGTGAACATCCTTGTCCACAGCATCCCATAAAGCTCGTACCAGGTCTTTTACATAAACAAAACTAACCAGTTGACCCTTCGGACCTACGCTGACAGCAATGCCTTTTTTTACGATTTTTAAGATCTCATGGATGAATTTTGTATCCCTCGGGCCATACACAGAAGTGGGTCTGAAAATAACCCAATCTAAATTTGGTGTGGCCATAATTATTTTTTCAGCTTCATATTTGCTTATACCATATGGAGTAAATGGCTTAGGAATAGTTTCTTCGTTGATGGGCTTCATAGAGACAGGATCCCCCGGACCTAAAGCCTGAAGGCTGCTGATGAACACAAATTTCTTAAATGTGGGTTGAGTTCTTAATAATTCATGAATAAAGAAGTCGGTAAATTCAACATTACCTTCATAAAATTCTTCAATTCTTTCAGGCCTGGTAACCCCTGCACAATGAATCACATATTCAAATCCTCCTGTCTCTTCAGTCAGTTTTACCAGCCTGTCGGTAAGTGCCTCTCTCTCTGAGAATTCAAGGAAAAAACCTTTTGTTTCCTTGAATAAGGCCTCCTCCTCAGTACTGTTTCTAAAGCTTCCATATACATCATGACCTCTACGAAGACCTTCTTCCTGAAGATGTCTCCCTATAAAACCACCGGCTCCCGTAATTAACACTCTCTTTTTTTCCATAAGGCGGCAAAGATAGGCAATAAGCAAAAGGCAATATGCAAAAGGCAATAAGCAAGGGACAATAAGCAAGGGACAATAGACAATGGACAATAGGCAACAAGCAATGGACAAAGGCGAAAGCTAAATAGAATATCAACAAGTATTTATCATGCGAGATATGAAACAAGCATAGTCATTAAGAATAAAAAAATGAATAATACAATAAACATAGATAGCAGTAGAATGTATCTCATAAAAAGGAATGTCCATCTGCCTCCATAAAAACGCTTCATAGCCAATAAGAGATACACATACGTGTAAATCGTTAAACCACCTGATAAATAGGAAATCACATTTATTACTATTTTGTTTTCAGTTTGGATGAATATTAATAAAACATAAATGCTGAGTACAACAAATAAATACGCAAAAAAATAGAAGGAGAAAATCAAATGCTCAACGTAGTTACGTCGCTTCCGGAGATATAAGAGCTTTAAAAAAAAAGCAAAAAAAGGCATGCTGAGAAATAACAGCTGAGGCAGCTTATGAAATGCTTCGATTCCAATTTCAGAAAGTATGCCGTTTTGATCACCTTCGTGTTTTTCAGACAGTTCTTCATTTCTTTTTTCGGCTCGTTTGTCAAGCCATGCCTCCAACCATCCCATTTTCGATGTATCTGTAGAGGCAGGGATTGTTATTTTAATAGGCAAACCGGTCTTCGAAGTGTCGTCATCATTTTTTCTTAAACTATCCAATTTTACTTTAACCCCCTTTTTTAATAATACGGCATAGGCTGTATCCGGCGATCCTTCTAAAAATTTTCGTTCTTGTTCAAGATTATATAGCCGTTTGGTATAATTGAATTTGGGTTCCTTATGCTCACTCCATTTTTCACCATTGACCAAATAAAAGAGAAGTAGAAAAAATACCGTAGAAGCAAAAACATAAAATCTCAATGGTTCCAGGTTCTGACTTCTTTTACCTTCCATATATTCCCGGGCAACCTGGCCGGGCTTTCGAATTAGTATCTTCAAGGTATGCCAGAATTTTCCATCGTAATGGAACATATCCTGGATATAATGAATGATGAGATGGAACGCAGAGTCGTGGATCTCTAGATTTTCCTGTCCACAATGGGTACAGAATCTTTCTTCGACGATATGGTCGCAGTTAAGACAATTTTTTTCTTCCCGTAATTTTTTATGGCTCATACCACAGATTAATCAGATTTCTCAGAATTGAACCAAGCATATTATTTCAACTCTTACCTTTATGATTCTATGGTTGAAGATATAAGTTCATTTCAATACCTTGTTAAAACAGGTATTCCTGCTGATCTCCCGCCTTTTACCGGCAGGGATGAATCGATCCAGCATGCTCCTGTGCGGAATATTCAGGATATAACAACGGGAGAAAGAAGGTTGGCCCTGACAAATGCACTTAGGTATTTCCCAAAACGACTTCATGAGGTACTGGCATCAGAATTTGCTAAGGAGCTCGATATTTATGGTCGCATTTATATGTATAGGTATCGGCCAACTTATGCGATGTATTCGCGACCTATAGATCACTATCCCTCAAAAATAAAAAAGGCAGCTGCGATCATGCTCATGATTCAAAACAACCTTGATCCGTTGGTTGCGAAGTATCCTCATGAATTGATCACCTATGGAGGAAATGGTGCTGTTTTTCAAAACTGGGCCCAATATCTACTCACCATGAAATACCTGAGTGAGATGAGTGAAGAACAAACACTCATTCTGTATTCAGGGCATCCCCTTGGATTATTTCCTTCTCATCCAAATGCACCACGGGTAGTGATCACAAATGGCATGATGGTTCCAAATTATAGTTCGAAGGACGACTGGAATAAATTCAATGCACTTGGAGTTACACAGTATGGACAAATGACTGCAGGATCGTTTATGTACATCGGACCTCAGGGAATAGTGCATGGTACGACGATTACCTTGCTCAATGCGGGCAGACTGAAAGGATTGGGCGATACGCTGAGAGGAAAGGCTTTTGTCACTTCAGGACTCGGTGGTATGTCAGGTGCACAAGCGCGAGCGATGCTCATCACCGGAGCAACAGGAATCATTGCAGAAGTTGACGGTGATGCTATCAGGCAGAGAATCGCAGATCATTATATCCGGCAGGAAGATTTATTTGAAGACGTCTATGCATTGCTTCATGAATTTTTACAATCCAAAAACTCTGGGGAAACAAGATGTTTTGTTTATCATGGCAATATTGTGGACTTATGGGAAGCTATTGTTGAAAAATTCATACATATTGAATTAGGTTCTGATCAGACATCATGTCACAATATTGATCAGATGGGCTATTGCCCCGCAGGCTACTCGTTTGTTGAGGCAAAAAAATTATTACAGGATGATAAGCCTGCATTTGAAGAAGCGATAAAAAATTCATTGCGTCGTCATATTCATGCGATCAATATTCTGACCGCGCGAGGCATGTACTTCTGGGATTATGGAAATGCATTTTTATATGAAGCTGCTAAAGCCGGAGCAGATGTGAAAGACAGCAGTAAGCCATCAGGGTTCAGATATCCTTCATACGTGGAAGATATTGTAGGGCCATTGTGTTTTGATTTCGGGTTTGGGCCGTTCCGATGGGTGTGTACTTCCGGATTGAATGAAGACCAGGAAACAACAGACATCATAGCGGCTGAAACAATACGTGATCTTCTACTGGTATGTGCTGAAGATGTAAAAGGTCAATGGCATGATAATCTTAATTGGATCGAAAATGCAAAGAGAGACATTCCACAGGTCGGGAGTAAATCTAGAATTCTGTATGCAGATGCCGAAGGAAGAATTGAAATAGGAAAAAGATTTAACCATGCCATTAAGGATGATAGGATAAAAGGTCCGGTTGTACTCGGAAGAGATCATCATGATGTAAGCGGTACGGATAGTCCGTGGCGTGAGACTGCGAATATATATGATGGATCAAAGTATACCGCTGACATGTCAATACACAATGTGATCGGTGATGCTATGCGTGGGGCTACATGGGTGAGCATACACAATGGTGGCGGCACAGGATGGGGAGAAGCTATGAATGGTGGATTTGGAATGGTGCTCGACGGAAGTGCAGAAAGTGAATCAGCATTAAAATCAATGTTATTCTGGGATGTCAATAATGGAATAGCAAGAAGGGCATGGGCAAGGAATCCAAATGCAATAGCAACAGCAAAAGAAGCGATGCGGAATGAAACGAATCTTGAGGTCACAATGCCGAATCTCGTGGATGAAGAAATTATGAGGAAGGTAATTCAGTGAGAATCTGTGATCAGGTGATCAGGTGATCTAGTGATCATGTGATCAAGAAAATAAAGTTTGATACCTGATATTGATTTTAAGTTGAAAACTTAAAATAGCCGAGTATTCCTGACACAATTTCCTTTCGCCTTCGCCTTCGCCTCTGCCTTAGCCTTCATTTCACAACTGTGACATCTCCTTTACTGATACGCTTGCTTCCATCGGCCATCGTATATTTTATCAGATAAACATATACTCCCGGATTAACGGGTCCTACAGGTGTCGTGCCATCCCACAATTTTAATTTTCCTTCGTTGAATAATTTTGCTTTCTCACTCATGATCCCACCCCATCGGTCAAAAATGATAACCTGATCGATGGATGTAACATTTAAAGGATCAGAAGAAATTTCAAAGAAATCATTGATCTGATCATTGTTGGGTGAAAAGACATTTGGAATATAAATTACAGGATCCCGATCTACACGTATTGTGACTGAATCGCTATCTATGCATCCTGATTCAGTTTCGGCAGTGATGACAAATGTTTGTTCATCAAAAGGAGTCGCTAAAGTGGAAAGACAGTTAAAGCATGTCAATCCATCGGGAGGATCCCATGTTGACATCCATACCGGAAGATTAGTTGTCGTGTTTAATAATATGGAATGACCAAGGACAATAGTTGTGTCTTCAATCGTATGAATGTCTAGTGGCGGGCCATCGGGAACAAAAATTTCTTCTTTATCAAAGCAACCATACTCATCTAAAATCCAGGCTGTATATGTGCCAGAGGAAAGCATAACATAAGTGGTAGGCGGTGGAATAATACTGTCATTGATCTGGAAAATAAATGGAGGTCTGGTGCCTGATACAGATAAAACAGAAATGGACCCATCATCTGCACCTTCACAAGAAGTAGGTGTAAATGTGAAATCTGCTATAATCGGAGGATCTGGCACGATCATCAGATCGAGTGTCACAAGACTGTCACATCCATTTGACGCAATCAAATGGTCCTGATAGATGCCTGTCGTCCCATATTCCACACCACCAAGATTAAAAGTTAATCCTTCGCAGATTGTTTTTTCAATCAAAAATTCTACCGGAACAATCTCAACCCGAATGGTATCAGATACAATTCTGCATTTAGAATTCATGAGGTTTGAAATCGTGTTACTGTACAAATACCTGAAATAATACTCACCTGCTGACAATAAATTGATCTGGTATGTAAGATTAGTAGCTCCATTGATGTCGGACCAAATTAATCCTGCATCAAGACTGGTTTGCCATTGCAGAGCTCCTGTATCGGCATCAATGTGTGCTGTCAGGACTGGGAATAATGAGTTCTCACAAATTCTTCCTGCAGGAGAAATTGATATTGATGATGTAGGCCCACAAGCCCGAAAACTTATGTTGTCGATAGCCAGATCATTACCGATGCCTCCGGGAGCATTATTGCGCAGTGTCAATTTGATGGAGTTCTGACCAGGTCCGGAAGTAAAGGTGAAACCATAGGTATGCCATTTTTCGTCCTGTGGAATTTGTCCGGATGTGTAAACGCTGAGGTCATTGATCAGAAAACTAACATTGGGTAAGATATGTCCGGTAGTTCCTTTTGAGATGAGATTGATTATATCTGAAGAAAATTCATATAAGGTATTGTCACACAGATTGTCAATAATTTGCTCATAAAAAATGCCAGGAGAATAACTTGCATTGACGACCATCATATATCCATTCGGATCAGGACTATTATCACCGATGCGAATCCATGTCGGGAAAACAAATGACCATTTCGACATGTCATTCGTGAGTGTGTACTCACCATCATCAGGAGGGACCTGCAGTGTGTAGATAAAACCTGGTGCGAGACCGGGATTAGTCGGAAATACGACAGCTGATCCGCTGCCGAAATCACCGGATGTGAAGATGTTTTCACCAAGATTGCCTGAACACAATGTCGCCTGAGCAGATAGCATAGCCTGACTTCCCAGCAGAATACTCAGATGCCAGATAAGAATTGCCTTTAATCGCCCCTGCCTTGCTTCCCTCATATAGTGCAAAATAGGAAAGTATATAAAAATGTAGATTTGACGCCTTCTAAGATAGGAACCGGAACCACAAAATGAAATTAAACTACAGATATGAAATCGAGATAAAGCGTCCTTTAGATGAGGTCATCAGATTATTCAGCAATCGTGATCTTCTTCCTAAATGGCAACGCGGTTTGTTATACATCGAATCCCTGGCGACATCAAATGGAAATAAACAATACATGCTAATGTATAAGCTGGGGAGACGTAAAATGAAAATGACGGAGACGATTCTGAAGGATGCGCTACCAGAACATTATAATGTCAATTTTAAAGTCAAAGGAGCACAACACACTGCATATAATTCCTTCTCTGCTGCTGATCGTAATACGACGAAATGGATTTCAGAAGTTGAATTTAATTTTTCAGGTCTGATGAATCTGTTGGCACGTTTTATGAAAACGGGTTTTGAACAACAGACATTGATGTACATGAAAAGCTTTAAAGCATTTGCTGAAAAATATAAGTGAGTCTAAATTCCAAAGGTTTTTATGATGAAAAAATGTGATTTTATTAACGAATTCATTTTGACACTTTTACCTTATAATCAATTGATTACACCGATTAACGTATGGTTAACAGGGAAACTACCGACAAGCCTTTTGTTGCATGAATAATGTCCTTACTTTTGAAATGATAATTCGATCAAAAAACAAATTCAATCATTATCCTGACATGAAACAAACTCTTGGAATACTTGCCATCGTCCTTATGGCATCATTTAGGTTGGCAGCACAAGCTACACCAACTGAAGGTCAACCTGCAGCTGCACCATCAGCTGCTGTAATGAAACTCGACTCTGATACGGTTGATTATGGAACCATTGATCAGGGTAGTTACCCTCTTCGTCTTGCTAAATTTACAAATACAGGTACTGAGCCTCTGATCATATCAGGTGCAAGAGGTAGCTGCGGATGTACAGTGCCTAACTGGCCAAAGGATCCAATCATGCCAGGTGAAACTTCTCAAATCGAGATTCGCTATGACACGAAAAGAGTAGGTGGTATCAATAAGACTGTTACCGTTACTTCTAACGATCCAGTTGGACCAATCGTCATCAAAGTGATTGGTACAATCAATGCAGTAGCACAAGAAGAAGGAACTCCTGAAAAAGAAAGCATCTTCAAAAAACCTAACTAATTTTTAACCCGGTATAGATCGGGATTAGAAATGGTCAATAAAAAGCCCGGATGTCGATGACATTCGGGCTTTTTTTATTGGGAATAAGGAAATGGTCAGAGCAGCGAGTTCTGGCAAAGGGTTAAGGTTTTGGGCTTTTAAATTCAAAAGATCATAATGCTGTCCGCTGCGTCATAAGTCCTGCATCTGGCATCCTTTTTATCCGGCATCCTTTTTTTAAACGAGAGACATCTTCAAAGTATATAAAATGGTTTACCTTGATTTTTCAAATCACCTTCATTTATGCTCATCCTTTTATCCCCTTCTAAAAACCTGCATAACAAACCTAAAGAAGCGCATCATTTTAGTCTTCCGCGCTTTCCTGAAGAGACAGGACAATTGATTGATGTGTTGAAAAAACAAACACCTAAGTCGCTCCAGAAGCTGATGGACATCAATGAAAAGCTTGCGAAATTGAATGTGGAACGATATCATCAATATGCGTGGCCTCATACACCAGAAAATGCAACAACTGCGATGTATACTTTCAGGGGTGAAGTTTATCTGGGTCTTGAAGCCAATACGTTTACGTCCGTAGAAGCAGATGAAGCGAATAAAAGAATCAGAATCTTATCAGGTTTGTACGGACTATTAAGACCACTCGATCTGATACAACCTTACAGACTGGAAATGGGTATTGAAATGAAAGTGGGAAAAGCAAAAAGTATCTATCAGTTCTGGGGAAGTAAAATCACTGATCTCCTGAATGAGGACATCGCTTCAACCAAATCAAAAGAAGTAATCAATCTGGCATCACAGGAATACAGTGCTGCGATTCAAACTGACAAAGTGAGTGTCCCTGTCATCGACATTCAATTTCTTGAAGACCGAAATGGGAAACTGCAGTTTTTATCCTACAATGCCAAAAGATCGCGCGGATGGATGAGTCGGTACATTGTGGATCAGAGAATTAAAAATAGTAAGGACCTCAGAGGGTTTGATCTTCAAGGGTACCAGTACAGAGAGGATTTGTCGGATAGCAAAAAGATGGTCTTTGTCCGCTAAATTTGTTTAGCTTTTGCCCATGAAAAGAATCATTCTCCCTGCCCTACTCTTCTCAGGATGGATTTTCCTGCTCAGTACTGATATTCCGGTAGGAGAAAATTTTCTTCCGGCCATTGGACGCTTCTTTGGTCCCTTTCAGGGCATCTGGCACAGTGTGTATCCCTCTGACGCTTCATATTCCTTCAAAGGAAAAACCAAACAACCTGTCAAAATCTTATTTGACGAACGTGATATACCTCATATCTATGCACAGTCCATGGAGGATGCTGTGTATGCCGAAGGATACTTACAGGCAGCGAATCGATTGTTCGCCATGGATATCACTACACGGGCTGCTGCGGGGAGATTGTCAGAACTACTCGGAAAAAGGACTCTCGCATATGATCAAAAAGCACGCGAAAGAGGATATGAAAAATCGGCAATTGAAAAAGCAAAAAACTGGGAGAGCTATGAAGGAAACAAAGCATTAATCGATGCGTATGTAAACGGTGTAAATGAATACATCAATTCACTTGATTATGCAGAATGGCCTGTTGAATACAAAATATTATCTCATGGACCTGCACCATGGACATCTGTACATTCCGCGCTGACATTTACAAGTATGGCGATCGCTCTCTGTCTTGGCGAATCAGATGTGGAGTATTCAAAAGCAAAAGAAAAACTCACCGTTGAGGATTTCAATCTCTTGTATGAAGGACTTAATCCTAAAGAAAGTCCAGTAATTCCTTCTGAAAAAATATGGGATTTCAAACCAGAGGGCACAACAAAACCTGCTGAAGAAAAACCAGAAAAAGGAGTGATTGGAAATTCATCTGATGATCGTAATTATGATTTAAATGGAAGCAACAACTGGGCTGTATCCGGTCAAAAAACGGCAAGTGGTTTTCCTATCCTTGCCAATGATCCTCACCTAGGCCTCACACTGCCTAATATCTGGTATGAAGTTGAAATCCATACACCGGATGTTTCAGTACATGGCGTATCTCTTCCCGGCCTACCTTATGTTGTCATTGGTTTCACAGATTCTATCGCGTGGGGTTCGACGAATTCCGGACAGGATGTATTGGACTGGTATGATATTACCTGGCAGGACAACAGTCGTCATCATTATCTTCTCGATGGAAAATATGAAGCCGCTACATTACGTCCGGAAGAAATAAAAATCCGTGGCTCAAAGTCAATTATCGATACTATCCGTTACACAAGATGGGGACCTGTCACAGATGAAGGTGACCACAAAGACATGGCCATGAAATGGATTGGCCATCTGCGATCTGAAGCTAATGACATCGCTTACCTGCAAAAGATCAACAAAGCAAAAAATCTTACCGATTATCGTGATGCTGTAAGCGCATTTCAATATCCTGCACAGAATAAAGTCTTCGCTTCTACAGAAGGTGATATCGCCATCACTGTTGCAGGTGTCTTGCCCATCAGGCCTCAGGGATTAGGTCAATATGTGACTAAAGGAGATAGCAGCAAAAATGACTGGGAGGGATTTATTCCATTTACAGAAGCTCCGTACATCATCAATCCGAAGCGGGGATTTGTGAGTTCCGCTAATCAGGTTCCTGTGGATACGACATATCCTTATCCAATGCTTGGGGCAAAATATTTTGAAGATTACAGAGGCAGAGAAGTGAATATGAATCTTGATTCCATGAAACATATCACCGTTGCTGATATGGAAGCACTGCAACAGAATAATTACAACTTAATGGCTGCTGAAATTTTACCATTGATGTTAGAAGCGCTGAGAAATGGAAATTGTCTTAATGCAGAAGAATCAAAATATGCAGATCGATTGTCCGGATGGAATTATCAGCAACACAGAGACAGCCTTCCTCCTGTATATTATGAAATATGGCTTGAAGCATTCGAAAAACTGACATTTGACGAACTTGATACCCTCGGTGTCATGTATCCTGAAGACTGGAAATTTGTTGAATTGGTGAAAGAAGGTGATCAACATCATTTTTTTGATATCATCTCTACTCCACAGAAAAAAGAAACATTGAATGACATAGCCTGTATTTCATTCACGACCATGGTCAGAAATTTTAATGCTTTGGAGCCGGCCAGAAAGAAAAACTGGGGAGCCTACAAAGCATCTGAAATACCTCATCTCGCGCGGTTTGCTCCTTTTGGAACAGGATTTATCTCCACCTCAGGCGGGCGACACATCATCAATGCGATGAATAAATCACATGGCCCGTCATGGAGAATGGTTGTTGAACTTTCCACTCCTCCGAAAGCCTATGTCAATTATCCGGGTGGTCAGTCAGGCAACCCGGCAAGTCCTCATTACAGAGATTTCCTCGAACATTATTTCGATGGAAAATATTATGAAGTCACCATGAAAAAAGATCCCGCTAGCTGGACGCCTGCAAGACAAATAAATATCACATCACTATGAAAACAAATCCGATTTTATCATTTCTCTTCATGATCGTAGGTATAACCGGGCTCGGCTTCATTGCTCCCTGGTGGGCTGCAGCCATTTGGGTTGTTGTCATTGCAGCATTTACAAGGTTAAATAAGAAACAGGCTATTCTCTCAGGATCATTTGCAGTTGGATTAATATGGTTAGTCATGGCATTGTACATGAGTCTCTATGATGATGCAAAAATAATTTCGAAAACCGGTGCTCTGCTTGGCGGATTGTCCACACCATTAATGATCTTAGTGACCTTTGTGCTTGCCTTCATGACGGGTTTGTTATCAGGATGGCTTGGAAGTGCATTCGGGCAAACATTCTTTCCGGGAAAAAGCGAAAGAGTGTCACTGGAAAAATAAACCCTGATGTTGAAATTTTTGCGATCAATAAATTGTTAGAAGCCTTATTCTTCAACCAGGGTAAATATTTTTATTCCGACTAAAAAAGCATTCTCATCGATGAACGAAAACTCCCCTATTCAAGAAAAAGACCTGGCTACACGTGAAGCACAAAAGCGTGTGGACAAGATCAAGAAATTTTACAAGAGCCTTGCGAGTTGGGCCGGGACAAGTTTTTTTCTTATTGCTATGGATTTATTTATGAGCCATGGCATCACATGGTCAAAATTTCCGGTTTTCTTTTGGGGCATTGCCATTGCCATGCAATTTTTTGAAATCCTTCGACTTCAGCGGATGGATAAAAACTGGGAAGACAGGATGGTGAAAAAACAACTTGATAAACAAGCTTTTCCAAATCCCGATCAAACGGAAACTGAAGATTATAGTGAAGATCTTCTCCGGCGAACGGATCAACCGGAAAAAGAAAAAGCAGATCTATCCACTTACAGAAAATTAAAGAAACCCTGGCGGGATGAGGATCTTGTCTGATTTTTTATTTTGTCTTCTGCTTTGCAATATCCGTTTTAAAATCCTGTACGATTAGAATCCCTCAATTGTTTTCATGTAATTACGCTTTCAAAATTTTATACTTAATGCATAAATCATTTCCCTGGCCTTACATTATGATTGCAGGCATAGTCATCCTCTTTCTGATCCGGATGGAAAATATTGATGAGGCTCCAATGGATACACACTTTTTCAGACAGGCATTGACATTGGGTGTGGCTCGAAATTATATTGAATGGGATAGTAATCTATTTCATCCCCGCACTATATTATGTGATTCAAGAGAAGGTAATATTGCAGGCGAATTCCCTATTTACAATTATTTAGTTTCCATTCTGTGGAGAATATTTGGTCAGCACAATTGGTGTTTCCGTTTGCTTACATTAATTGTTTCCAGTTTTGGCCTTTGGTATTTTTACAAAATTAGTTGCCGGATTATTTCGGAAAAAAGTTCGGTGGCTGCTACAGTTCTTTTTGGGACATCTATTGCTTTCATCTATGCACGAAAAGGAATGCCTGATGTTTTTTCCTTATCTCTGGTTCTCGCCGGGGTGAGTTTTGGATGGAGCTTTCTTGAAAAAGGTAAATTCTGGCAATTACTTTTATTCATCCTTTTTGTGTCCACAGGAATATTAAGTAAAATTCCATCCGCTACTGTGGCGGTGTTTCTTGCCTGGCCTATATTGTTTGACAAAGCCTTTTCTTTCAAAAGAAAAATGTGGCTCATTGCTGCAAGTGTTATAGCCCTGCTACCTGTTGTGGCATGGTATTTTGTCTGGGTTCCAATAGCAGAGAAAGAATTCAGTCAGAACTTTTTCTTCAGATTGGGCTTAAGTAATGCCTGGTACCAGATCGCAATAAAATCATGGAATTACACGCTAGAACGATTTTATCCCATTGCCCTTCAAAGCAGATTGTCCTATATTTTTTTAATCCTGGGATTCGGATTAATGTTTATAAAACGCAATTATAAATTTCAGTTTACTTTTCTCATGATCAGTATTATCTTTCTGATATTTATATTACAGGTAGGTGAAGTATTTTCTGCACACGAATATTATATTATCCCTTATGTGCCTATTATGGCGTTGATAGCCGGATATGGATTGGGTGAAGTCGTAACTAAAGATTGGCTGTTTATTTTAATATTGATCGTGTTGGGTGGCGAAGCCATCTATAGAAAACACGATGATTTTTTTGTTAAGGAAGAGGATAAGCGAATTACGAAAATAGAAAATGTCGTAAGACAATGCATACCCTTCAATTCCAGAATAATGGTTGTAGGCCAGCCTGTCTATGTGCCCTCCATGATGTATTTCGCCCATAGGAAAGGATGGCCGGAAACAAATCTTGACCAGGTATATAATCGGGATAGAATCGTCGGGGAGTCAACAGTCGGACTTGAGTACATTGTCGCTGACCGGTTGATCATGCCGGATACAATCGATTATCCTATGCTCTATGAGGACAATGAATTCAGGATTTTCAAGATCAAGGGAGCCATTAAATAATCAGGTTTCACTGGCAGGAATCTTACTTAATGTCAACAACCGTCGAATACTATACTTCCCGGCTCCATGAGAAGCTATGACCAAAAGCCCTCCGGCTATTGCAATATTTCGCATAAAATATATCGCATTGAGGCGCTGAGTTTCAACCGGATCATTCCAAAATGAATATACAATAAACGTCACCGGCAACCAATAGATAAGTAAAAGCCATACACCCAATTTCACTCTATATCCTGTCAGCAGCATTAATGCACCGATAGATAAAAACGTAATGGTGATGTAGATCAACAGGTCCGGCTGCCAGGTGATTTTGTATTGAGCCATCGTCATCTTTGTATGCTCAGCAAACATGATGGTGTCAATAGCTTCATAAAAGAAAATGGCGCTCATCAATAAACGCCCCAATAAATCTAACACGTGAGACATACCCTCAATTTAATGATACTTTTCTTTAATCCATCGCACCACTGATCGTGCGGAAGCCTGACCATCCATGGCTGCCGATACAATGCCTCCTGCGTAGCCAGCCCCTTCTCCACATGGGAATAATCCCTCTGTGTCAATATGCATGCCAGATGCTGCATCTCTCGGAATTCTGACCGGACTGGAGGTCCTGCTTTCTGTCGCCAGCACAACGGCCTCTGCATGAAGATATCCATTCATCTTGTGATCAAAGCCAATGATTCCATATTTAAGTCTGTCATAGATCCATGATGGCAACAATTCATGCAATGGTGCTGAATAGATCCCCGGTATATAGCTGGTCTCCGGGAGATTGCGAGATTGGACCCGCTTGACAAAATCCATAAGTCGTTGTGCCGGGGCAGCCTGCGAGCCATCACCCACACTAAACATTTTTTGCTCCACAGAACGTTGAAACGCCATGGCGATCAAAGGATCTGCCGGTGGAATTTTTTCTGAAGCACTAAAGCCCGCCAGATCTTCAATTTCGACTGAAGTGACTATGCCTGAATTCGCGTATTGGCTGTCCCTGCGAGACAATGACATCCCGTTGACCACTATTTCTCCCGGAGCAGTAGCGGAAGGCACTATAAGGCCTCCGGGGCACATACAGAAAGAAAAAATACCTCTATTGCTTACCTGCGCATTTAATGCATAACTCGCAGCCGGTAAAATCGGAGTCCTTGGCGACATCCCATATTGACATTCATCAATGAAATTCTGTGCATGTTCAACACGTATTCCTAAAGCGAATGGTTTTGCTTCAATAAAAATTTTCCGTTTTGCCAGCAATTCAAAAATATCTCTGGCACTGTGACCTGTGGCAAGGATTACAGTCTCTGCTTTAATGATTTCATCACCATTTATCTGAAGCCCCGATATTTTTTTAGGATTTGTCTCTTCGAGAATAATGTCTGTGACGAAAGAATTGAAAAGGATGCGCCCGCCATGACCTTCGATGACTTTTCTCATCGCAGCTATAATGGTTGGCAATTTATTTGAGCCGATATGTGGATGGGCGTCAATCAGAATGTCCGGACTTGCGCCGCATTCTACTAATATTCTCAATACAGAATCAATGCTTCCTCTCTTGCCGGATCGTGTATAAAGTTTGCCATCAGAATAGGTGCCCGCACCACCTTCTCCAAAACAATAATTTGAATGTGGATTGACAATACTTTCCTGCTGAATTGCTTTCAGATCTTTTCTTCTGGCCTGTACATCCTTACCGCGTTCGATCACGACAGGTCGAAGGCCTTCCTTAATGCATTCCAAAGCAGCAAAATATCCGGCAGGTCCTGCACCGATGATATGGATTTCTCTTGCAGAATCTACAGATGGTAAATCATCAAGTTCTTTGGGGACAGGTGGAATTTCTTCAGTCGACACAATAGCTTTCACCAAATATACCGGTGGCCTGTATCTCGCATCTAGCGAACGTCTGAGGATTTGGTAAGATTTGATCTCAGCTATAGGAATTTTGGCAGCTCTCGCTAATTGATTCTTTAATTCAGTCTGATCCTCTAAATCTTCCGGCGCCAGTTTGATTTCTACTTCTTTCATTAATAGATCCAGGCTTCAGGATTGATCGAAGCTCTTGCTTCGCTCAGTACTTTTTGTAGGTTATCTTTATCGCATGATGTGCTTATAGCAACCCGGGTGAGTGTAACACCTAAGATTTTTTCGGACTTATACCCTAATCCCTTCAGTCGATCCATCATTTTGTTGACATTCTCCTGGTTTGTAAATGCACCTACGACAATAAAGCAAGGAGGTTCAGTTGGTTCCTGAACAGAGGGTTTTTCAATAGTATCGGGTTTTTCAACAGTTGGTGTTTCGGCTACAAGAGGTGTATGTGTAGTGTCCATTTTCACGGGAATATCAAATTCGTTTGTAATAGCCAGCGTATCCGGGTAGAGTTGTGTAAGTTGGTTGATGCGCTGACGATCACTGATGATATCCCAGGCTAAGTATGCGCACAATAAAGTGATCAGGACAAGGGCAGAAGTAAGTATTACCCAGGCCAATCTGGTTGTCGACTCATTGATGTCCGGTAGCACTGGTATAATGGTTTCTTCTAAAGGAACTGGAATGGGTTCCTCAACAGAAGGTTCACTTATTTTTTTGATTTCAACGGGCACCGGAATTTTGTAAGTTTCGATTGGTTCTATTTTTCCCTCTTTTGAAGTGTGCTCTGCAAATTCAGGAACAGTTGTTTCCGGTTTTTCAAAAACAGGAGTTGGGATTTTGACTTGTTCAGGATGTAGATCAATAACCTCCAAACCATTGAAGGATAAATTGAATGCATCCCAATCAGGAGTGAAGTGAAGTACATCTGAAGAGGATTTAGAAAAGGTCCCAAACTTGTCAATGCTATAAGGTTCTCCGGTTTCAAGATTAAAAAGGACATCATTGACAAAGAGATGGATGCTGTCCTTTGCCTCACTGAAATCAATGCCCGAGACATAATGCATATATGCAGGGAGAATATCATTGTCAGAGGCCACATCAGGTACAAAATCAGGTTTGATGTGTGGTGGTTTGATCTGGGATGTCTGGAGATCAATGACAGCAGGATGAAAGATGGCATCGAATCGTCCCAGACCCGGGACGAAAACAGAAGGAACCTGTTGGAGCAGGTCAAGTATGAAATAAGGTACCTTTTCTGAATGCACGGTCTAAAATAGTGAAAAAGGCTAAGGCGAAGGCGAAGGCGAAGGGAAACAAAAGACAATAGGCAATTCGCAATAGGCAAAAAAAAAGCAATCAGAAATTAGTAGTAATCAGATTGCTGATGGCAAACAAGAATGATCCCCCAGGGATGAGAATTTATTAGTCATGGGTGAACCCCATGAAACAACATTTAAAAGGGAATTGGCAATGAAATCAGATCTTATCTTATCAGATCTTAGATTTTCCTATTACATCCGCGTCCTCTTTTTTAAGCCTTGGCTGATTTTCTTTTCCTTCGGGTTTTGAACAGCTCCACGACTTCCTTTTCTTTCATAAAGCCCCAATCAGGGAATTTGTCCATCACAAAATGTTTCACATCCTGGTACTGTGTGCTCCGTTTATCTGTAAAAGCTTTAAGGCATTTTTGTAAGAAACTCATGCTGAGGTCTCTCAACTGAAGATTAAATTCCTGGTTGGAAAAGATGTCCATATATAATTTCATAAACCTGGAGATGCTGTCATCTTTCGCAGCTTCTTCTTCAGATTTTTTATGATCCTGGCCAGTGAATACTTTATAATCCTCGACGGGCAAATTATTCAATAATTTTTCAAACTGTCTGTAAAGCGTCTGGCGAAGAGATTCATTGATATCTGACAGCCCTGCATGGTTTTCATAAAAATGGCGCGTTGCTTCAATGGCATCTTCATGGATGTATCCTTTATGATGAATCGACTGAATGAGTTTTGAATATCTGAGCACATCATCTTCAACAGAAGTATCCAATAAGCTTAATACATTCAGATCTGATTCTTTATCAAGTGGAAGCCCTTTTTCCTCAATCTCAAGTACATATCCAAAATACTTTTCATTGAAATCAGGAAAATTTGTCCTGGCTTCATTGAAGATTTGCTTTATCCATTCTTCATGACTTTCATGTGGAAAATAACGGCTGAATAAGACTAGCATCCGAAGGTATTCTTCCTCTTTTTTGAAAGCCTCATTATTGAGAAATTCCTTAAAGTTTGGAAGTAAACTCATGTTGACCTTACCGTTCTTGATTCGATACTGAATAAATTTTTCAAGTGCTGAAAAAAGTGTTTTTAATTCAGATACCGTTTTAGGAAAATCAGCTGAATGATAATTGTGTTGTAAAAACTGGCGATAATAACTTTCATAAGCCTGTTTCCTGGCCGGAAGAGAGCGATATTTGTCGATAATCATGGTTTCAAAAAAGTGTCTTACTTTTTTATTCTCCACCTGGCTGATGAGATTGCTGACCCAGATCTCACTGCTCAAAGCAAAACCGATCTGGCAACCCTGCCCTATTTTAATTTTGATCCATTCAAAATTTGAAGAGTCCGCTATCGCCAGCAGCACTTCTTTGAAATGGTCCTGTGGACGTCTGTAGTGATATTCATCATCTATCTCTCCACGCAAAACGCTAAAGCCAAGAACTCTTGATAAGTAGAGTCCTTCAAAATCCGGATCCAGCAAAGCAGTCTCAAGAATAGTCAACTGGAGTGGATGATCATCAGCAACACGCTCATACAAGGCTTCGATCTGAGGTTCGAATTCATCTCTCAATGCCTGGTAGCTTGCCTCTTCTTCATCTTCAAGATAAACAGCCAGTAATTCAGAGTCACGAACGATACCCTTCAGTGTATCCAGCTCATCGTGATATTTTTTATCCAGTTTTTCCATTACTTAAATTTATTATTTCGGTTTAATACATGTACACCTGGTAAGACACATTAGGCTTACCAGGTGTACAAAAAAATTTATCGTCTTATATGGCCTATGAATTAAACAAATTCAATCAGCCAAAAAATATTCACGGGATATGCTTTCTAAGCAAAATCTATTCTCCGGCCTCCCCAGTATTTTCTGCTGGAGCTTCGGGTGTAGATTCAGTATTTATTGTTTCAGTTACGTCAGCTACAACTTCAGGAGCTTCAGGCTTTACTTCTGTTATAACAGGTGTTTCAGATTTTACTTCTTCTGCCTGAGGTGTAGGTTGATCAAGAGTTACATTCAGTAGTTCGTCGGCTTTATGCTCCACTTTCTCTTTCTTCTTTTCAGCCTTCTTCACTGTACCTGATATCTCAGTAGCGCGTGCTTTCTTTTCAGCAGCTGTTGCTTTGACGCGGGATTCAATTCTTGATTCCTTATCGTCCACCCAGCCTCTGAATTTTATTTCTGCCTCTTCTGCGGTAAAGGAACCCTTTGCTACTCCTCTTTGAAGGTGCTTGTAAAAAAGCACACCTTTAAACCGAAGAATGGCATTGACAGTCTCGGTGGGTTGAGCCCCGTTTTTGAGCCATTCATAGGCTTTCATACGGTCGATATCGATTGTGGCCGGCCTCGTCATCGGATTGTAGGTACCGATTCTTTCGATGAAACTACCGTCACGAGGTGAACGGGCATCGGCGATAACTATGTGATAGAGAGGTGATTGTTTGCGCCCATGGCGCTGAAGTCTGATTCTTACTGACATTAGGTACGTGTTAAAATTTAATGGTTAAAACCTTGCCGGTTTAGTCTGATACACAGATGACCGGTTTTTAACGGACGGCAAAGATAAGAAAAGAGTTTAAAATTCACATCTCAACTTCAGATTCAACCTCCTCGAGCTAAGATAATTTGGAATGGCATACTGGGACTTGAAGATGGTCTTCACCCAGGTCCTGCTGGCCTCATTCCTCACCTGGAGGAGGTTGAATATTTCAAGACTGATCCAACTATCCCTTGTGACGGCCAGAAAACTATGCGGTTTGTCTTTTTTCCAGGCACGAGTCCATAATCGGGTTGAAAATCCGATATCGACTCTATGATATGGCTTGTACCGATATGTATTCCGGTAAATGATGTTGTTGTCTTTAATTCCGAAAGGGAGTCCTGTACCAATTGAAGTGGCAACATGCACCCGGAAGTTTTCATTGTCAGGTAGATAGTCCTGGAAAAAAACATTGAGTGTCATGAACTGATCTGTAGGCCTGGGAACATCAGCTACAGGTGATCCCTCTGCTTCGCCGACATCTCTTTTCAAATGCTGTATTCCATCCAACTTTTCTCTCGCTCTGAGGAATGAAAGATTGATCCATGACTCTGCCCCAGGCACAAGCTCGCCGTTGATACGCATGTCCAGTCCAGCCAGATAACCAGTCGAATTATTTTCACCTGCATATCGGATACGCACATTATCGACTTCATAGGAGACAAGATCCCAAAGTGATTTGTAATAGGCCTCCATGATGAATTTATACTTACGACCATTCCTTGCTTCAGGTCCAAAACCTGCAGAATATCCTGCAAGAATCTGAAATGATTTTTGAGCTTTGAGATCAGTGTTGACAGTGCCATCCGGTCGTCGCAATTCTTTGTAAAAACCCGGTTGCATATACCAACCAGTAGCTATTTTAAATCCTCTATCTGCACTGGGTGTCCATGTAAATTGAAACCTCGGACTGATTAAAAATTCCTGGTTGACATCCCAGTATTGACCACGTATGCCACCGGTGATTCTGATCTCTTTTTGCCTTGAATATTGTTTTGTAAATGTATTCTGTACGTAACCTGAATAGCGCAATGACTGGAGAGCCCTGCTGGAGTTTAGTGAGTATTGCAAATCCAACACATCAGGATCAAGGGGAAGTGAATAACCAGCGGAGTCAAGTCTTTCCCATTCATGAATACGATCTGTGACGTCTTCATATCCAAGCTTTAAACCAGCCTGAATAAAATTTGATTTATTATGTGAAGACTGTAATTCTATTCCTCCTTTGATTTCGGCATTTACGATATTAGTCTGCAGACGATTACGACTGTACGTTTGTTGAATACCACTACCAAGCAAAGCAAGCTCTTCACCTGCATCAGGATTATTAAGACTTGTTTCAATCTGGCTTAACCTGTATGAACCGATGATGTCTAGGTTCTCACGTTCGAGACTTTTATAGCCCGACATCAAAAATTTTAAAAAGAGAGGATTTCGTTTTCGATCAGGCACAAAAGAAACAGAAACTCCGGTCATCCCATTGATAAATAAATCACTTTCTGCTCCTTCAAATTCTGTGGAAAGCTGCAATGCAAAGTTTATTAATCCTGTCGCTATGACACTGCTTTCCGGAATAAAATCATATTTGTTTTTATTCAGATTCGCCATCAAAGCGATCTGCCAGTCCTTTGATAAATCATAAGTCGTATAAACCTGATAATCTGCAAATGAAGGACTGTATTCTCCTTTGACATCAAGAGAACCCAGAAGATATTTATTCGTTTTGTAGCGAACTCCTACCAAATATCGCCATCGTCTGTAAGAATCCTTTCCAAGAGGCAAACTTCCTTCTACATGTCCTGTTGCCCCTAATAAACTTGCAGAGAAAGATGCCCTTAAACTATCAGGTAATTTATATCGCACATCAAGTACTGAAGACATTTTATCTCCATACTTCGCTTCAAAGCTTCCGGATGAAAAACTAAGATCCCTAATCAGATCAATATTCGGCAGACTTAATCCTTCCTGATTACCAGTGCGCACCAACAATGGCCTGTAGATTTCAAAATCATTGACATAGACCAGGTTTTCATCATAGTTTCCTCCTCGCACATTATATTGAGAAGTGAGTTCCCCACCGGTGCCACTACTTGTTCCTAAAGCAATATGTGGCAGAATAGATTCAAGATTACCTGTAGTGCTCGGTAATAATTTTAACGCATCTACTTTTTCTCTCACCATGCCTGCGTCCTCTACACGTTGCGCAGTGATGATCACTTCGAGATTTGATTCCACGGGTGCTAGACTGATATTGAGTTCATATCGCGTCCCTTCTGCCAGAACAGGTAGATGATAAGTTGCGGCTTTGTATCCTGTGCGTCTGAATTGGATCGCGGTTGGTTTACCTGCCGGTATTGTCAATTCATATTTTCCTTCAGGAGTTGTGGTGGTCTCAATCGAAAATTCATTAGCATACACACTGACCAATTCAATCGGCTCATTGTTTTGTACGTCAAAGAGAGTGCCATGAATAGTAATAGTATGTTGACCGAATAAATTGCAGGCAAAAAAGCTTAATCCAAGAAGGATATATATTTTCATCATCATCCGAACGAACCTCAAGCCTGAATATTTTTCAAACTATTAATACCAATAGCTTTAAGATTAGTAATCACGGCCTTTGGATTGTCTGCACCAAGTACTGCATTTCCGGCAACAAGTACATTTGCTCCTGCCTGAAGCACACGCTCAGCATTTTGAAGCCCTATTCCGCCATCTACTTCAATGTATGGAGACAAATTCCTTTCTGTCAGTAACTGTTTGAGATGAGTCACTTTCGGAATAGCCTGGTAGATAAATTTCTGTCCTCCGAATCCTGGATTGACAGACATGATCAGGATGAGATCCACGTCTTCGAGAATATCTACAAGATGAGTGACAGGTGTATGTGGATTGATAGCAACACCGGCAAGTGCGCCGGTTTCTTTTATCTGTTGGATGACCCGATGTAAATGCGTGCAGGCTTCGTAATGAACTGTAATCACATGAGCACCTGCATCTCTGAATCTCTCAATATAACGCTCAGGTTTCTCGATCATCAGATGCACATCCATCGGTTTTTTTGCTCTTCTCTTCACAGCTTCCATCACCGGGAATCCGAAACTAATGTTGGGTACAAACATGCCATCCATGACATCGATATGGAACCAATCGGCCTCACTTTCATTGATCAGGTCCACGGCCCCATAGATATTTCCAAAATCGGCTGAAAGAAGGGACGGAGCTATTAAATGGTTGTTAGGTTTCATAACGTACTGTCAGATGCTGCTTGATCCGGCAAAAGTAAGCAAATCAAGGCCTGTCTACTGTATCTTCCCTTTTTCACCCACAGGAGCCGGGATCAACTGGATTGCCGATTTCTGTTATTTTTGAGCGCATAACCATTATGGCAGAACAACGAAAAAAATCCAAAGGAAAACCTTCCCCTATTAAGAAGACACCTGTCATAACCTCGTCCGGGACAAAAGGTTATATAAAATATCTTGCTCCGGTACTGGCCATAATTTTTCTACTTTTTTTGCCCGTCCTTCGAAATGGGTTCACAAATTGGGATGACATTCTTTATGTGACGAACAATCTATTATTGAAGGATCTGAGCTTAAATGGATTGAAAGCCATTTTTTCTACTCCGGTTGTATCGAATTATCATCCGCTTACGATTCTCAGTCTTGCGCTTAATTATCAAATGGCTGAACTGACGCCTTGGAGTTATCATCTGACGAGTATATTTCTTCACCTGATCAACACAGCACTTGTATTCTGGTTCATCTTCCAATTGTCATCCGGAAATAAATGGGTGAGTGCATCGGTGGCTTTATTATTTGGTATCCATCCGATGCATGTGGAATCTGTCGTGTGGATCTCCGAACGTAAAGATTTGTTGTACACGCTTTTTTATGTGCTGGCCATGATTGTGTATGTTCAGTATCTGAAGAATAAACAAATTAAATATTTAATTGCTGTAACTGTTTTAGGGGGCATCTCATTGTTGTGCAAACCGGCGGCGATTGTATTGCCACTTTCACTTTTGCTGTTGGATTATTTTTATAAAAGAAAATGGAGCTGGTCGTGGGTCATTGAGAAAATTCCACTTTTTATACTGGCGGGCATATTTGCTTATGTCACAGTATCAATTCAATCTGCACGAGCTATTGAATCATTAGAATATCGTGGTATCGCTGCACGAATTTCTTTTGCAGGTTTTGGTCTGATCTGGTATTTGCTCAAGATCATCGTGCCTTATCCATTGTCTGCATTACATCCTTTCCCAAAAGAAACTCCAGGCTTATATTATCTGGCGACGGTTATCGCTGCAGCGGGATTTGGATATCTATTGTATAAAATAAAAAACAGGAATTTAATTTTTGGTTTTGGATTTTATATTGTAAACCTGATGCTTGTACTTCAAGTTGTTTCGATCGGCAATGCTGTAGTTGCAGAACGATATACATATGTGCCTTACATCAGTATATTTTTTATGCTGTGTACGTATTTATACAATGCTCTTCAGACGAATTGGTCGAAATACAAGAATGTAGTTTTAGGTATTTGTGGCATTTTTATCATTGCTTTTGCTGCAGTAAGTTTTATGCGTATTCCTGTCTGGAAGACCAGTGAATCTTTATGGACTGATGTCATCTTACATTATCCTGAAAGCCCACGGGCATGGACGAATAAGAGTCTTGAATATTTTGATAAAAAGGACTGGCCAAAAACGATTGAAGGCCTTTCGATGGCATTGAAATATGATCCTCATTTTATGAATGCATTGGAATGGAGAGCACGTGCTTATCTCGAGACGAAAGAACCTGACAAAGCACTTGCGGATGCTGATTTGTTTCATAAACTGTATCCTAATCAGGTCGATGGTCTATTTATTCTGGCGAGGTCATATGAATTGACAAACCAAACTGAACAGGCACTTGACATGTACAATCAACTGATACCGTTGCGGCCCAATGTGGCTGAGTATACCAATAATCGTGGTGCACTCAATTTTAATAAGCTAAAAAGATATGAGGAGGCAAAAAAAGATTTCATTCGGTGTATCGAAATAAATCCGGAAAACGGAACCTACTACTTGAATTTAGCGCGATGTTATTATATGACGGGAGATAATCCAAATGCAATGGAAAATGCTGTGAAAGCACAAAAACTTGGCGCAGTAGATGCTGCATTTTCAAATCTTATTGGGCTTAAATAATGTTATAGCAGTAAGACTTAACACATGAAGAAAAAAGACAGGATATCCCTGGTAGTTCTCGCGGCAGGGATGGGCAGCAGATATGGAGGGTTGAAACAAATGGATTCCTTTGGCCCGAATGGGGAGACTATCATTGATTATAGCTTATATGATGCTCAGCGGGCGGGTTTTGAGCATGTTGTATTTATCATCCGTGAATACTTTTCTGAAGCGTTTAAGGCTGCGTTTGAGCCAAAGATGAAAGGGAGGATGGAAACCGATTATGTCTATCAGGAATTATCGAATATCCCTCATCCTTTTGTTATACCTGCTGAAAGAGATCGTCCCTGGGGAACAGGGCATGCTATCTGGGTGGCGCATGATGTGATCGATGGACCTTTTGCAGTGATCAATGCAGATGATTATTATGGACCTGAGTCGTATGTCACCCTTTATAATTTTCTAAAGGAAAAAAGGGATAAGGAAGAATACAGTGTCGTGGGCTATAAGCTCGACAATACGCTTTCAGAACATGGTGCTGTCAATCGCGGTGTATGCCAGGTTGATGATCAGGGATATCTTCAACACATCACGGAATGCAAACAAATCATTCGTGATGAAAAAGGTGTAATCTCGTATCCGGGTGATGATGGTCAGGTACAAATCCTGAACAGTGATGATCCGGTGTCTATGAATATGTGGGGATTTTATCCTTCGTATTTCACATTTTTTGAAAATCAGTTTGATGATTTCTTAAAATCGAGCGGATCGGAATTAAAATCAGAATATTACATACCGACATTGATTGATCATCTCATCATATCAGGTGAGCGACAGACCAAAGTATTGCATTGTGATGCGGAATGGTTTGGTGTGACGTATCGGGAGGATAAGGAGTTTGTCACGGCGAGATTAAA
>JBATMM010000351.1:0-4831 GCA_049289835.1 Saprospiraceae bacterium
ACAATACACCATTCACCTCAACCACACCATTGGTAATGGACGCACCCCCATTACGAACCGTAATAGAGTCAATGTCCGTAAAATTCTGATTTGCATAATTGTATTTTCTTAAGAAAATGGTTGGACCACTATCGTGGGTATAATACAATGCACCCTTGTGTAATTCTATAGCACCATCATAGTGATTTTTACCAATAAAACTGTTTTTTAAAACCTTGATAGCATGTGTATTCAGATCAAATATGTGCAATTTGACTGAATCCCCTTCGGTGTAACCATGATAATAAAGACTATCACCACGAACTATATGTATTCCCAGGGGAAATACTTCTTCGGTCCATTCATGAATTTGCAAAGTTGTTGTATCCAGGGTGACAATCTCGCGTTCGGAGACAATAATAAGCTCATGACCATGATGGTAAAATGCCTCTATGTTGCCAAAAAATCCATTCCCGGGATAGAATGCATGGTCATTAAAATCAAACGTATAATATTTCGTAAATCCTCCTTCATTTACTGTAAGAAACATATAATGATCGTATACTATGGCGGATGTTACACTTGAAACAGTTTTATATGGAGCCAAATATTCCTGAACAGTCTGTATTTGATGTGTTGCCGCAACATAGATCTTGGGAATAAAAGTTGAAAATCCGCTTGTATTATATACTACTGCGCCAAAGGGGCACGCATACATAAGCATAAAACTTTTGTAAGCACCCACAGTTCCTAAAAATTCAGTTCCGGAGGCGGTCATATCCGTTATATATAAATGCATGGAGTCATCGTCATCACTAAGAAATATATAATGATTCAGATCCATTTTTGAAGAAGCAGTAAAAGTCTCATTTGCAAAAATCCCCAAATCAGTTGTAGCTTCCGTAGTAATGTCATAGAAGAGAAAATGATCAGATTTAGCATTGATAAAAATTCCTTCTTGTACAAATTCCAAAAGAGACCAGTCTCCTGTAGTGCTCTCACTTAATATTTTTTCTGTTCCTAAAGGTGTTCCGTTGGTTCGCCATACTTCCTGTACAAATCCATCATAGGACGCTTCAAAATATAAATTCTCATCCTTTAGCTTTACTCCATAGAAGCTCTGACCTAACCCACTTAAAGAATTAGGGTTTGCTTTTCCTATTTTTTTTAAAATTGTTAATGGCTGGGTAGAGACCGGAGCACAGGTGTAAAGAAGGACATAAAGGAATAAGACTCTTAATATCATAGCTGGTGATTTTTATTTGAGATTAATAACAAAGTAAACTGTAAAATAAATATTTTCTTCAATTCCCCTGTAATCATCTCAGGTAATGATCCAATGGAATTGAGTGTTTTTGGAATATCAGGCTCAGATTAAAAATATTGATGTGATCCACTAACTTGTGTCTACAACAATCTGCTTATATTCACCATCTTTACACCCTCACCCTTGTCACCAAGTGACACAACTTTCTATCTTTAATTAAATATAGATTCAGCCAATGAAAATCGCTTCCCTCATGGCAGGACTTCTGTTTCTGCTCCCTTTTCAGTCCCGTGCCCAATTGATTCTTTCCGAAGTGGCACCCACCAATTACTACCAGGTGCCTGATGAAAATAATGAGTATCCCGATTGGATTGAAGTCTACAATGCCGGCCCTTCTGATCAAAACCTTATCGGTTTAAGCCTGAGTGATAGCAATAAACCCAAGTGGACATTTCCTGATTATATACTTGGTGCCGGACAACGACTACTCGTCTTTGCTTCCGGTAAAAACAGAGGTGGATTAGGTCAATCCAAGATCGATCATTGGGAAACGGCCTTGTATGAAGGTGACCAGTGGTGGTTATTTATCGGTACAGAAAATCCTCCATCAGATTGGACCAGCGTTGATTTCGACGACAGCGCATGGACAAGTGCCCCGGGTGGTTTTGGATATGGAGATGACGATGATGCGACACCTATACAAGATTCTACACTTTCATTTTATTATCGACAAACATTTAATGTTGCAGATCCCACAAAACTGGACAGTGCTATTTTGAGCATGGACTATGATGATGCTTTCATCGCCTATCTCAATGGCGTTGAAATAGCACGTAGTTCGAATATAGATGGCACCCCTGATTATATGACACTTCCCACTGCAGATCATGAAGCGCTGATGTATAGCGGAGGGAATCCTGAAGTTTTCCCTATTTCAAAATCAGAATTGAAGACATTATTAATTACAGGTCAAAATGTACTTGCAATAGAGATTCATAATATAGGCCCGGGCTCAAGTGATCTTACGGCCAGAACCTGGTTGCATTTTGGTGTCCATACACCGGATGTTTTCTATGGTCCTAATCCTCCTTTTTTCAACGACATCAGCGTCACTACATTTCATACCAATTTTAAAATTGGTTTTGGAGAAACAGTACGGCTTTATGGTGTTGATGGGTTATCTACCGACAGCATTGCGATACCATATCTGCTGCCAGGTCATTCTATCATGCGTTTAGATGATATCGGCGATTGGTGTCTGACAGACAGTACTACCGCTGAGGCACCTAATGGCAATAAATGTCTTTCGGGTTATGCTGAAACACCTGTTATCTCTCCGGCAGCAGGCTTTTATCAAACCGGTCAAACGATTTCCATCACAGGAAATGATGTGCGCTACACCACTGATGGTAGTGTGCCGGTTGATACATCTCTACTGTATACAACGCCTTTTGATATCAATAGTACATCAGTGATCAGAGCGAGAAGTTTTGAACCGGGAAGATTAGCGGGTGTGACTGCTGATGCTTCTTATTTTATAGGTGAAGTCAGTCAGCTACCTGTACTCAGTATCACTGCGAATCCCGGTGATCTTTTCAATGATGGTAGCGGTGGTCTTGCTGCTTATGACAATTATAATTCCGGTAACCGTGCACCTGTTCACCTTGAATATTTTGATAAAGACAGGAGTCTTGCATTTTCTGAGAACGCAAGTCTTCGTCCTGTCGGCGGATATTCTGTAGGCTTTGATCAGAAGTCGATGCAATTTTCTTTTGATGAAGATTTTGGTGCAAAGGACGATGTGCACTATCCAATTTTTGGAAGAGACAAACCGGGCATTACAAGCTATCGTGAATTTCGTGTACGGAATATGGATGATGACTGGAATAGTACCCGAATACGTGATGTGGTGGCCAATCAACTCACATTACCTACACATTGTGCTTCTGAAGGATATCAGCATATGGCCGTATTTATCAATGGCCAGTATTGGGGTCACTATGCCGGAAGAGAAGTAACGAATGAATTTTATGTTCGTGACAATCATGGCGCTGATCCGGATCTTGTGGAGGAGATACTAACTTCTTATTTTGAAAACAATCACTATCTCGCGGACGAAGGCACGGATGTTGATTTCTATGATATGAGTGATTTTATCATTCAACATGATATGAACGATCCGGTATATTTGGCTGCTGCAAAAAAACGTGTTGATTGGGAAAATTGGGTTGATTATTTTGCTGCTGAGATGTATCTCGCCAATGGGGATTGGTTTTCGAGCATGTATTTCAATAACCTTCGGATGTACAGGGCACCTGATGTACGATGGAGGTTTCTGATTTTTGATGTCACGTATGCTCAGGGGAATGGTGTTTCAGCGAACATCAATATCCTGGATGAAGCACTGGCTCATCCTGCCTTTCCCAATCGATACACAGACATGATGAATAGTTTTTTGTTAAACCCTGAATTCAAAAGATATTTTATCAATCGTTTTGCGGATCTGATGAATGAATATTGGACACCTGAAAATGCAGGCGCTATCATTGATGATAATGCCACTGAAATCGCTTCAGAGATTAACAGGCAAAGTGCGCGTTGGGGATCACAGGATTCTGTAAGCTGGCGTAATCAAATCCATGACCTCAAAGAGTTTCATGTCGTGCGACGTATTTATCAGCGTAACCAGATTGAAGATTATTTTGGATTAAATGATCAGGTCGACCTCTCTCTGCAGGTTGAACCCGTAGGAGCAGGTGTAATTCATATCAATACGATCGTTCCAAAAACATATCCGTGGGCCGGAATTTATTTTGATGGCAACCCCGTGACGATTACAGCTGTTGCAAATCCGGGTTATACTTTCGATCATTGGGAAAATAGTTTTTCCATTGACACTTTTGGACAATCGATTACGATCAATCTAAAACCATTTTCAGAGTTCACAGCTCATTTTACAGGAACAGCCCAACCTGTTGCACTTGAATTGTCGGAAGTCAATTATCAGTCTGATGTGACAAGAGATGCAGGTGACTGGTTTGAGATCAGAAATGCTGCTGACTATGCGATTGATCTTACTGATTTTAAAATGCAGGATCGTGAATGGTACAATGCATTCCCTGTTCCTGCAGGAACTATACTTCAGCCGAATGAGCGAGTAGTAGTGGTAGAAGATGATGATAAATTCAGTGTTCAACATCCTGAAGTATTGAATAAAGTAGGTAGCACACTGTTCAGATTGGATAATAGTGGAGATCAGATTCGGGTCGTAGATCGTACAGGAACAAATGTATTGCAGGCCGCTTTTGACAATAAATCGCCATGGCCTTGTACACCAGCCGGATTCGGTCGCACGCTGGAGCGATATCCCGGAATCAATGATCCTGATCAACCTCAAAGCTGGTTTGACGGATGTATGGGCGGAAGTCCCGGTGATGCATTTTCACCTTGCGCAGATTATCTTATCGTGAGTGAAATCAATTATCATTCTGCTGATGCGGCGGATGCAGGTGATTGGTTAGAAATTAAAAATCAACTTGATATCCCAGTTGATCTTTCTGGTTGGTCGATCAGAGATGATGATGA
>JBATMM010000352.1:0-2626 GCA_049289835.1 Saprospiraceae bacterium
CTGTTCCGGAAGCTTCGCCACCACACTCACCATTCATGGGAAAAGAAAACATATCATAGTATGGTCCGGTCTGTGTGTTGGAATTAGATGAAATTCCATCATGGTTTCCAAGACAGGACCAGGAAATCGTATTCTTTAATTTCTCCTCATACATATTCTGAAATACAGACGACTGATATTCTCCGTCTGTACCACTGTTGTAGGCATTGTCGCCCAGAAAAAGCATAAGGTCAGTATGCAGTGCACCGATGTATGAATAATAAGCATTGCGTACATTTCTTGCATTGTTATCTCCTGTGCCACAATCCCCGAGGATCCACGCCGTCAGAGGTAGGGCACTTCCGGGAGCAGGGTATGTTTTGAAATAAATATCTGAAGCGGGAAACAGAATGGTATCTGTCAGATTCCGTATCTGGTAAAAATAAACCGTGGCTGCGAAAAGCGAATCGATCATCAACACATGCTCAGTGACTGGCGTCATATCTGTTGCAAAGGACGTAAGGGCTGAAATATTGGGGCCGTAGTCAATGATGGAAGGACAGGCAATATTTGTCCGCCACCTCACGATGATACTTGTGTCGTTAGCCCGTTGCAGATAAGGCCCGCGTGTAATGACTGCAATCCCTGTAGCAGGAATACCAATTAAGCTGAAATCAAAACTGATATCCGAACTATTTGCTGCATGCTGATGGATCTCAACAGCCAGTATGTTTGTTCCGTTGACCAGGGTATTTGACGTAGTGATTGAAGCCATCGCATTGTCACCACTACCGGAAGATGCAAATGTATTGTAGGTGACATTTCCGACGGGCATATTCACTCTCCATATTTCAACACCATTGAGATACACTACTGCACCGTCATCATACGTAAGCTGTAGATTCAAACCGCTATAATCACTTACATCGTTGACCGTAAAAGATTGTCTAAAATAGGCCGTTAAAGTCGCGGAAGAAATAACAGTTGTTTCATCACCATCACCATACCCCAATTGAGCCGGCCCCGTGTTCCATGATGAGGCATCGTATGAAGATTGATACCATGTCAACCCTGATTGCAGAGGAGGCTCCATTCCTGCATCATAATATTGCCACACACTGCCAGGGTAAATCAACTGGCAAAATGAATGACCACTTACAAAGAAAATGAAAACGATAAAGGAAATTCTCATTTCATTTTTTCAATTCAGTTAACAGGACAATGATCTCGCTGCGCATATTGTCAATGGAAGCCAAACTTTTCTTTTGAACAGGCAATTGCTCAATCAATAAGAGGGCTATATTTAAATCCTCTTTTGCTTTATCCGGCCAATGCATTTCAATTAAAAGCTGAGCACGTTCGAAATAGGGCCGTATTTTAAGATCAGAGTGTTCAATAATTGACGACTGTATTTGAATGGCTTCTTCATATCTGTCTTGCCGTTTATATGCAGATACAAGTTGTTGTTGAATCACACCAATAGGACCGATACGCCTTATCCCTTCGTTAAGTAGTTGAATTTCTTTTTGACTACTTCCATTTTCACTACACGACTCCCAGTCTTTTGAGGCTTCAAGGAAAAGAGCAGGAGATGGCCGCTCTGCAAGTGAGATAAGTCGTTCGATCGTACTCGCCGCATCACAATATTTTCCAAGGGCCGATAAAATTGTTCCCTTCAATTCGAGGGCCGGTAAATTATTTTCTTCACCCGCCAATACACGATTTACATATTGAAGCGCACTATCCGGACTGTTGAGATTCAGGAGTGATTTGCTCATTCCCAGAAGAACACGGGTGTTGTCAAGTTTGTGATCAAGACAGAAGGTAAAATCCAATCTTGCATTCAGAAATTCTTCGTGAAGAAGATAAAGTTCTCCGCGCTCCAGATAGAGCTCCTGATCCAGGGGGTTTGTGGCAATTTGATTTGATTTCTCCAGGATGCGCAGATCGAGGTCTCCGTGGGAGAGAAAAAAACAAAAGAAAAGTAGAGCCCCGATAAAACAATTCATAATCAATGAAACAGATAGTACAAGATAAGTTGCATTATTTCATCAGAATGTAGATCAACTGTTGATTCATTCCTAAATGAAAACTGAAAGCTCATTATTTTTTAAAGGTGGGGATGCAAGACAAAAGTACGTTTTAGACGAAATGCTACTGATATACTTCTTGGGACCCACATTGCTCTTTTTTGTAAACCAGTCCCGTGAAATAATCTGAAATCATGGATCAAAATTAATAGAAGAGGGCATACTTAAAAAGAAAAGACCTCCTTGACGGGAGGCCTTTAATCAATCCAATTTGTTAAAAAAAGGAATCACTTTCTTATCCTCTGCAGGCATCTTTGATAGCCTGTAACTCTTCCTTGCTGTTGACAACCACCTGTGTGCCATCCTTGAGTGTAACTGTAACAGGGAACACGATTTCCGGACGAGCATGCTGACCTGGGTTATTCTTGTTCCAATCATGAGCAGCCTGGCCCAATTCCATAGGTGAATTGACAACCACTTGTGTGCCATCAGGGAAAGAAACAGTAACAGGGAACACAAGAGTGAAACATGGACCACCAGGACCACCAGGACCACCTGGTCCACCTGGTCCACCACCATGATGACCACCGCCAAGACTGTCAGGCCCACCACCGTGA
>JBATMM010000353.1:0-2186 GCA_049289835.1 Saprospiraceae bacterium
TACTCAGTGCCACAAATGAAATCAATCCCGAAGATTTCGGAATAAATATTCAACGAGTATCTTTTTCAAACCAGATTCAATTCTCAATAGTCACATAACAATCTTTGGAATTTAATCTCTTTGATATCATGGGCAGACAAATACATCATTTTCCAAAAACAAATTATCAAACTGGTGCTCATTCAATTATACTAAATGAGCTGCTTGCAAAGGGAATGTATGTCTTGACTACTCGAATTGATAATCAACTGGTAGGAAGCAAAATAATCTTTCAATAATTACTATAAATAATTTTCGCACGAATAGCGTCATCTTCTATTTTTCGCAAGGAGTGTCCAGAGAAAACGGAAAGCACGGAGAAAGAGCGGCCCGGCAATCGTGGCACATTTTGCATTACGCATCACCGACCCGGCAAATGTGCCACGAGTAGCGGCGCTTCACCTCACATTGACTCACGGTTCACGATTCACGACTCACGAAGCATCCATTAACTTCATCATCTCCTTCAAATCCACATTTCCCCCTGTCAATATCACTCCTACTTTCTTTCCTTTAAACTGATCCTTATATCTGATCACAGCAGCAACTGCAACAGCACTGCTCGGCTCAATTATTATTTTCATTCTTTCCCACACCCATTTCATAGCATCCAATATTTCCTGCTCACTCACCAATAAAACTTTATGCACAAGTTCTTTGATGATCGGAAAATTAATATCTCCGAGATTTGTTCTCAAACCATCTGCAATTGTATCCGAAGTTTCGTTTTTTTCAATATTTCCCGATTGGATTGATCGATAGGCATCATCAACATTTTCAGGCTCCGCTGCAATGACTTCCGTCAATGCTGAAAACCAATGTGCCGCCAAAGCTGTACCTGCAAGCAATCCACCTCCACCCACTGGTGCAATGATATAATCAAGGCCCGTCACCTGCTCCACAAATTCCTGCGTTGCGGTACTATTGCCCAGGATCACATTCAGATTATTGGAGGGATGAATGAATGGCATTCCCTTTTCCTTCATGATTTCACTGACTTTTGCTTCACGGTCTACAGGGCTGTTTCCACTGAATACGATTTCGGCTCCATACCCTCTCACGGCTTCCACTTTCACAGCAGGAGAATTCTCGGGCATGACTATTTTCGCTTTCACATGTTTCGTTTTCGCAGCAAGCGCAACCGCCTGAGCAAAATTTCCTGACGAATGTGTGATCACCCCATTCTCTAATTCATCGAGATGAAAACGCGCCAATGCATGTGATGCACCTCTCATTTTATAGGCACCCATACGCTGAAAATTTTCACACTTAAAAAAAACATTCGCTCCTGTCATTTCATCAAATGTCGTGGAGGTTAATACAGGTGTGTGATGAACCATCCCTTCAAGCCACATGCGGGCCTTGATGAGATCTGCTTTTGTCGGTAGTGTCATGTCAGATGATTTTATGCAGTATAGTTTGTATCAGATCCCATGTGCCGATCACATGTTTTTCTTCTACATAAGTTTGTCCTGTAACCCACCTCACCAGGCTTCTGCCTTCAACCACAGCGTGCGTCATATATGCTTTACCGCTGTCATTGATTTCACTCACTAATAACCTCGTCAGCCTGCTATCCTGATCAATTTCTTTTTTCAATCTGAAAGTAACAATATTAAGTGAACGGGGATAGGCGATTTCCAAAAGATTGTCCGCTTCTATCCATTGTTCTATTTTTTGTGCCAATGAAATATGATGCCTGATCCTCTCTTTGATCGCATCCGTTCCCAGCAATTGCAGTGTCATCCATAGTTTCAAAGCCCTGAAGCGCCTGCCCAGCGGAATGCCCCAGTCCCTGTAATCACGGACTTTGTCGCCATGCACCGTAGCCAGATAGGAGGGAGAAATACTCATCGTCCTGATCAATAATTTAGGATCACGGACATAGTATGCCGTACAATCAAACTGTACAAACATCCATTTGTGCGGATTAAACACAAAACTATCTGCACCTTCCAAACCATGACGCAGATAATCCAATTCATCAAGCATCAATGCCGTACCAGCATAGGCTGCATCGACATGGTGCCACAAACTATATCTGGACGTAATCTCACTTATTTCTTTGACAGGATCAATCGCACCTGTACCTGTGGTGCCAATTGTAGAAATCACACATGTCGGAACAAAACCATTTTTCAAATCAT
>JBATMM010000354.1:0-1890 GCA_049289835.1 Saprospiraceae bacterium
GACAACAAATCACCGATGTTGCTGCTATCCAGACCCTCCTGGTTTTTTGTTTTACCGATTGCAGCCAGGACCATGGGTGCAAGCGAAATCATAAGTTTTCCAATCTGAGATTGATCTAATCCGGTCATCTTACCCAGCATAGCTGCTATATTGGATTGATTACCTCCGAGGATATGTCCGAGTATTCCGGCGCCATCCAATGTGCTTGAATTATCTGTTTGTTTATCACCCATCAGGTACCCGGAAACATCATTTAATATACTTCCGTCATGATCACGATCAAGTGCATTGACGAGCGAGGTTGCTCCTTCAGGCGTTGACGCATTTTTTGACAATTGGGCCATTAATGTGGAGATTATACCAGAAGCTGCGGACTCGGTCTGTGCAGGTGAATCGGCACCAATGTGGTTAGTAAGTTGTCCGATGAGATTTTGATCCAGGTGACCCTGAAGGAGTTCAATGAGGTTCATTTTTCAGAAATTAGATGGTTTATGGGTTTAAACGCAGAATAAGGAGGGATCGTTATTGCGTTAATAAAGGCAAGTTAGTTTTTTATCAATAAACCATCGATAGTAAAAATCTGGCTCGAAATTTGATATTAGATTAAGGTATAATATGTTCGATCAACATTACAATTTGGCCAAATGATTCAAAAATGGATATTGGTGGGTGGACTGTTTATCATCTGCCGGTTAAGCTTTTGTCAGGATTATTCGGGTTATATCAACCTATATAAGAGCATCGCTATAGAGGAGATGTCTCGCACAGGTATTCCCGCAAGTATCAAACTGGGCCAGGGTATTCTGGAATCCAACTGCGGGAAAAGTGACCTTGCCTGCAAAGCCAACAATCACTTTGGCATCAAATGCGGAAATGACTGGAATGGTAAGTGTTTTAAAAAAGAAGATGATGACTATGAAGATGGAAAGTTGGTAAAATCCTGTTTCAGGGAATTTTCTTCTGTTTACGATTCATATGTGGCGCATTCCGATTTTCTGACGGACCCTTCGAAATCAAACCGCTATGGATTCTTATTTGATCTAAAGCCAACAGATTATAAAGCCTGGGCGAAAGGATTGGCAAAAGCAGGTTATGCCACTGATCCACATTATGCCGATCGCCTGATCGATATCATTGAGAAATATGATCTGAATGAATTGGATTCGGAAAAGTATGATGGTGGTTCAATAGCCGGTGCAAAAGATTTAAAATCATATCGTCCTGTCCGGTATTACAATGACATCAAGTATATCATCGCGGGCAAAGCAGACAGTCCCATTTCTCTGGCCGCCCAGGTTGATCTCAGAGCTAAACAGATCCTAAAGTATAATGATGATATCAGAGATGAAGAACAGCTCCTCACTCCAGGAAGCCGTGTATATCTTCAGCCTAAACGAAATCAATACAAAGGCCATCAGAAATATCATACGCTAAAAGCAGATGAGAACCTGGTGTCTGTATCACAGCAATATGGAATCAAATTGAGTGCCTTACAAAAACGTAATGGCCTGGCAAGTAACGATACGCCAATGCCTAATCAAAAACTTTTGTTGAAGGGGAAAATTAAAACCGCACTTAAGTTAGTTGATCCTTATGCAGTCCCTGTGATAAAGAAAAATGCAGATGTTGCATCAACGACATCAAAACCAGTCAATGTTGTGAAAACAACTAAACCTGTTACTACTCCCGTGGCTACACCAGTACTGCAATCTAAAATGGATACAGTGGTGATGACTTCACCCAAACCGGTAGAATTGATTCCCGCACATACGGTTTCGAAAGGAGATACACTGTATGGGATAGCAAGGTCGTATGGAATGTCAGTGGAAGAACTCAAAAAAATGAATAACTTATCCGTTGATACATTATCAATCGGTCAAAAGCTCGTCG
>JBATMM010000355.1:0-2712 GCA_049289835.1 Saprospiraceae bacterium
GGGATACAACTACTAAAGCTGCATCTGATTTTTCAGGTATGGTGGCTTCAGATATGACCAACTATACTAAAGCATTAGCTTCAATGAATCCTGATGAAGCTACTATGAAAAAGCTGAAACCAGAACAAGTTACAGCATGGACAGCAGCTCAGAAAGGTGCAACTGACGCACTTTCTGCATATGCTCCTCTTCAAAAAACGATCGGTGATTTCATGAAAACATGGACAGAAAAATCAGCTGACGTGAATGCACTTAAAGAAGGTCTTACAAAAGGCAAACTTGATGGTGATGTAGCTGCTAAAATTACTGAGCTGAAAGGTTTGGTAACGACTGCAGGTGAAAACCTGACAGCATGGAAAGCTTCTTATGCTACGATTAAGAACGGTGCTGTAGCTGCTCTTACTAATCTTCAGCAAATGTTAGCTTCTTATGCAACTCCGGCAGCTCCTGCTAAACCAGCAGCTACTGTGAAGTCTACAACTCCAATGAAGAAGAAGTAATTGAAAAAAAACCGGAAACGGTAAGAAAAAAAGGCCTCTGCACGATGTGTGGGGGCTTTTTTATTTAATCTCATTTTAGACTAACCCATCGTGTCTTATCCTTTCAACTTATCTTTGAATCATGTATAAGGATAAAAAGGTCGTCGTTGTTTTACCCGCGTACAATGCTTCACGTACATTGGCCAAAACGTATCATGAAATTCCACATGACCTTGTGGATGAGGTTGTACTATGCGATGATGCAAGCCGTGACAACACATACCAGGAAGCGCAGGCGCTGGGTATCAATCACGTCATCCGTCATGAACAAAACAGGGGTTATGGAGGCAATCAGAAAACGCTCTACAAAAAAGCTCTTGAAATCAACGGAGATATCGTCATCATGCTCCATCCGGACTATCAATATACCCCGTTGCTTATACCCAGCATGGTCAATATCATCGGGGAGAATCTCTATCCGGTCGTCCTTGGCTCACGTATATTAGGAAAAGGAGCTTTAAGAGGCGGTATGCCACTCTATAAATATTGGGCCAACCGGTTTCTCACACTTTTCCAGAATATAATGGTCAATTATAAGCTGTCTGAATATCATACAGGCTACAGGGCATTCAGTGCTGAAGTACTCAGATCCATTCCATTTGATTCTAATTCTGATGACTTCATATTTGACAATGAAATGCTTTCCCAGATCATCTATGCAGGCTTTCCAATCGCTGAGGTGACATGTCCTACTAAATATTTCGAAGAAGCCTCCTCTATCAATCTTTCGAGAAGCATGAAATATGGGCTTGGTGTACTTCGCGTTTCGTTGCTTCACCGGTTACAACTCTGGGGCATTATTAAACATCCGCTCTACAAAAAAATAACACCACGAAAAATTGTGGTTGAACAAGTGCGCTTGTGATTTCGTTACTTTCTTTTCAACATCATGGCCACTCTTCCAGATATCAGAACGCTTTCATTAGCTGATCTTCAAAAATCATTTGTAGAAATAGGACAGCCTGCTTACAGGGCCCAACAAGTCTATGACTGGATGTGGAAACTCGGAGCAAAGAAATTTGATGATATGTCAAATGTTCCGGCAGCTCTTCGCAAAAGTCTTCATGAGCATTATACTTTCCATAGCATCGAAACTGATGTACGCCAATCAAGTGCGGATGGAACCATAAAAACACGATACACGCTTCACGACGGAAAGAAAATCGAGACTGTGATGATCCCGGTGCCGAGAGATAAACGGTATACAGCATGTGTTTCATCACAAGTCGGATGCAGTCTCACATGTAGTTTTTGTGCTACCGGCCAAATGGGACGTATCCGAAACCTCACCGGTGCCGAAATTTATGACCAGGCATTTGATACAAATAAACTTTGTGAAGAAACGCTTGGCTCTCCATTGACGAATATTGTCTACATGGGTATGGGCGAACCATTGCTCAATTACGGACCCGTGATGGAAAGCATTGCTAAGATTACAGGAAGTGATGGCATGAGTTGGTCACCTCGACGGATCACCGTAAGTACTGCAGGAATTGCAAAAATGATCACACGACTAGCCGATGAACAGGTGAAGTTTAATCTCGCGCTTTCACTACATGCCGCTGATGATCAGAAACGCAGCCGTATCATGCCGATCAATGAAACAAATCATCTCAGCGCGTTGATGGAGGCTCTCGATTATTTTTATAAGAAGACACATGGCCGCATTTCATTTGAATACATCGCTTTAAAAGATTTTAATGATAGTCTCGATGATGCTGATAAATTAATCAAACTATGCCGTGGTCAATTTCCTGTAAAGGTCAATGTCATCGAATACAATCCTGTCCCCGGTGTCGCATTCGAAAAAGCTGATGAAACTCAGATCGATAAATTTGCAAAGAAAGTCAGAGATAAAGGTGTGATGATCACCGTGAGAAGAAGCAGAGGAAAAGATATTGATGCAGCTTGTGGGCAATTGGCGAATCAAAAATGATTTTCTATTTTCTATTTTCGATTTTAAAAACTCGGAAAGTTGAGCGTCGGTTGACCGACGTTCTGGTGAGTTCAAGGCTGTGCCTTGAATTAAAGACTCGAAGTTTAGCAGCTCAATGCTTGATTTGTTTTACCATGGTTATTGGAGATTGATGTGATGGATATCACTTATTAAGTTATACCGCAAGGCACAGCCTTGCAGACACCAGAACGTCGGTCAACCGACGCTCAACGATGG
>JBATMM010000356.1:0-3549 GCA_049289835.1 Saprospiraceae bacterium
CAGATGGCCTCACCCTGAATGCAACATTGTATGCAATACTTAAAATGGGTGATTCCGGTAAGCTTGGCCTAAATATTGGATTTCCCCTTGTCGTACGCGATGTGCGACCGGATGGGTTGACAAGATCTTTTGTATTTGGAACTGAATATTCTCTTTCCTTTTAAAGGGTAGTAATGTAGGAATCTAAGGACATGCGATTCACGTCTAACGTCACTCATCTCATATCTCTCGTCATACACTTCATGTCTCACGTATCACATTCTCACATTCTCACATTCTCACACTCTCACACTCTCACATTCTCACATTCTCACATTCTCACACTCTCACACTCTCACACTCTCACATTAATCTGTATGCAAGCTCCCTCCACATCCATCCCACACAATAGCCTGGAATTCTTTTCCTGCAGTGACTTCAAAACCTGGCAGCAACCTTACCCATTGATCTGCATCGAAAATATAAGCATCATTGATCGTCGACGTGATCACACTCTGCGCAGTAATTTGCTCTCCTTCAAAAATGCGCGGCTCTGTCCAGCTAATATCATTTGTGAAATTTCTGCTGTCAGGACATAGGACAAGATCTTCAATACCGGAACGAATAGCAGTCATTGCAGCATCGGCATCACCAGTATTCGTGAGTATGACTATGGATGCATTACTATTGGGATAGATAGAAATATGCGAAGTAAATCCATGGTCAGGATTTGCTCCATTGTGTGTGACCCGGAAAGTATCATCCGTTATACCACCACTCAATCCAAACGAAAGCCCATAATTGGAGTTACTGAGATCACCACAAGTATGATTTGGACTTCCGGAGGTCATCTGCTCCACCTTCATCATATCAAATGTCGTCTGTGTGATGAAGACATTGTTAAGTATCCCTCTGGTATAATTTGCCAGGTCAACGATGTCGGAAATAAATCCACCTGCAGGTAATTTCCATCCGATATCATTCCAATAACCGGGTCCTTCGCTTCCTTCTGCCAGGTCAGGGTCAGAGTTATCATGCGCAGGTTGTAAAGTATTTAAGTTGCCTGGACCACGCATCCATTGCTGATACAATCCTTGGTATCCTGTACCATACACATCAGTTCCCACATAACTTATGATGCATCCAAGCAATGTATTTCCAAAAGTAGTATAGAGTGTGCCGGAACCTGGAGGAGTCACACATATCGTGCAACCATGGACAACATCATAACTATCATCCGCATTAAAAGAACCGTTATATCCACCCGGACAGTTGTCGTAATGAGCAATACCACTTTGATGGTCCAGCAAATGACGAATCGTAATGCCACTGTTATTGTACCCGGGCAGATAATCACTGATGTCATCATCCAGTCCAATATCGCCGTTTTGAACTAACCTCATAGCCAGCACACCGGTTATCGTTTTTGAAACTGAAGCCAAAAGAGATTTTGTGTAGATAGTAAATGGATCACCCAGGACATTCTTAGTTCCAAAAGCATTTGCATAAGCTATATTTCCTCCATAGACTACAGCAACACTCAGCCCCTTTAATTGATACGCAGTAAAATTAGTGACCACTGCAACATTGATGGCATCCCAGGTGGCGTCGTCCATCTTTTTAATAGACTGTGCGTGAGTCTCATGTAAGAATGTGAACAAAGCGAACAATATGATGATGATTCGCAAAGGAAATAGGGTATAAAAAGCTGAACTTTTCATTTGTGGTATGTGGATAATGAAAATGATTTTGTGTTCAATATGATTTTTTAATAGTAGGCATATTCACAATCGGTCAGTAAGGCCCTGAACACAGATCCGAGGATAGCATGAAATCCGGGCCTCAGTTTTACAAAGGTTCCTGCTTTGAGAAGGACTTGATTTCCGGTTGGTAGTATAGTCACTTCACAATTGGATTGGGTCTCTACAGATGAAGCATTTTCAAGTGTGATGGGTGCAGATCCTAAATCCACATTGCAGAGAAAATAGGCCGGAGCTGTTGGTGGAGCAAGTCCTACTGCATACCAGGCTTTCCCAGCCTGAATAGCCTCGTTAGAGCACTCACCATAAAGGAGTGTTGCAGCAGTCACCCACGCATTTCGTGCATCTTGATAATCTGAATTGGGCCCAAGTATAATAACATGAGCAAAGTATCCAATTTGAATAGCTGCATTTAATCCAATCCCGGATACTTCCCAGTAATACCCTGATCCTGTAGTATCGTGACACGTATTTCCATTATTATATCCTGATCCGCCTTCCACAAGGAGATAAAACATTTGATTTTGAACGCCGCTGTTCGTATGGACACCGCAATGATCTGTACCACTCGCATCAGGATCACAACCACCGATATCATACCAGTGGTCTCCATGATATGTATTTGGTTTATTGAAATCTCGTGTGCAGCCGGAAGCTGTAGTTACATTTTGTGCACCAGGATCTACAAAGTATCTCAGCGGTGTAGGACAACCATTTGCATCCGTTCTTTCTGCTCCTGTAAACCAATCATGTGTGCCCAAAACTTCATCTTCAATCCATTCGCCGAAAATATCGGCAAAGGACTCATCCAGTGCTCCTGATTCAAATTCATATTCGAGCCCTGCTGAGTATTGATCGACACCATGCGTAAATTCATGCCCCAGGATATCCAGGGCATTATAATCATCATCATTGGTGGATATATCGCCTGTGCCGACATTGATCTCATCATCTCCGAATGGATCATACATAAAAGACGCATTGAAATTGCCTCCATTACCAGAGAAGTAATGATTTTGATAAATGTCAATATCACCATCATTGTCATCATGCCCATCCCGATTAAATTCATTTTTATAAGCGAAATAGGATTTTTTAACCACCCATAAGCTTGTGGCGGCTGAGCGGTAATGATCGGATGTCCAATTGTTGTCTTCATCCAAGAAGATATCAAGATCATGCGATTCATCATATACCCCATATACACTCGAATTGCAATCATCTTCTAACTCAAATTCATCCCCATTGTCATAGGTATGGATCGAATGGGCACCATTGAAATTTGAAATAAATGAACCGACGGAACATATCATTTCAGCAGGAATGAATTTAACCATAAGTCCATCTGCCGTATGGACATAATATTTCCCTGACTTACTATTGGGATAAGCATAGATCTGAAAAGTATAACATAAATTCAAGGAGGTCCAATCCGTTGAAGGCAGGAATTCCAATGCAGCTTTTGGAAAATAAGTTGCATCCGGATCTTCGCGCTTCAGTTTTACTCTTGCTTCACGGAGAGAATCCTGCCAATAAAATTTTTCAGCGTTAATTTGTGATAGAAGTTTTTTCAGTGCATCCTCTTCACTCATGACTGTCTGATCATGAATAACCAGTGGTAAAATGATCTCTCCATTACCATACCATCGTTCATCTGATGAGCCATATAAAGAAAAGTAAGTCCCGTAAATCGGAATATGCTGATAAAATTGTTGAAATCGTACTGAAGATGGCTGACCTGCTTTTACATCGGATCGTATCATATTCATCCCAAATGGAGGATAGAGATCAAAGGATGAAGCCTTTTCAA
>JBATMM010000357.1:0-7775 GCA_049289835.1 Saprospiraceae bacterium
TCTCTGACCTCAAACTTACGTAATTCATCGGGTTCCAGTATTAAGTTTGTTTTCATGGGCAATTGCAGAGTAAACTGCGACCTCATTTGCTTATCGGGGTTCGAGGTCAGAGACACTCGAATGTCAGTGAGAACGGTTCGGCGTAGTTTGTAACTACGTCGGCGGTTGCTGAGCTGTAGCAAAAGGATGGGTTGTGCAGGTCGAAGTAAGTGTCAGTAAATTTCTGATTTGCGGAAAAGAAATTAACTCACCCCCAGTCCTTCTCTAGTACATCTGTTAACTCACCCCCGACCCCTCTCTCTTTTTACAGTATACGTTTATAGAAACAACATCACTGTGAGAGAGGGGAGCATAATTTCCGTACTGAAATCATAACTCCCTCTCTCACATGATTTTTGTATCCAATAGTTGTTACTGTAATAAGCGAGAGGCCGGGGGTGAGTTACGCGAGAGACATCGTTATTCATTACTCGTTACTCGTTATTCGTCACTCGTCATTCATTTATACCCAATCTCCTCATTCAATCTGATCTTGCTTCTCATGAAATTTCCTGACCCCCGACCGACCAATTTGTTATTTTCATCCCATAAAGTTGAGTCCGCAATAAATAGGTTGCTCGATTTAAATTTCAATTCTCCGATTGATTTTATCATGCCTCCGGTAACAGGCCTCAGCATCTGAATATTGAACGAAACTGTATAAACAAAGACATCCGTTACGATCGAATTCACTGCGAAAAAAGCGGCATCGTCCAGCATCTTAAAATAAACCGACCCATGCATTGCTTTTGCGGCATGATGATACTTCGATGAAATGTTTAATGTTAGTTCAGCCCTTTCATTTTCCACGTGAAGTTGAATACCTGAATAAATCTCTTTATTGACGGGAGCCTGTAGATACATCCGTTCAAGTTTCCTGTAGTGATTTTCTAATTCTGTCATGCGTAAAAAATAAGACGTTCGAGTGTCTCTGACCACTAATATACGTGATGACGTTCTTTTAGTCATTCTGGTAACTCACCCCCGGCCCCTCTCCTTTTACTATATAAGTTTATATTGAAACAGTATCACCGTGAGAGAGGGGAGTCATGATTTCATTAGTTAATCATAAGCCCCTCTCTTTAGGGAAATCATTTTTGTTAGTCCATACATTTCGTAAGAGAGGGGACGGGGGTGAGTTACCAGAAGATCATTTTCGTCAGTCTAAATATTTCGTAAGAGAGGGGTCGGGGGTGAGTTACCCGGAAGACAGAAACAGCAATATCCGTAGGAAAGGGGTCGGGGGGAAATCAGTTCGAGGTCAGAGACACTCGAACGTCGTTACTTGTTACTTGTTAATTGTTACTTGTTACTCGTTACTCGTTACTCGTTACTCGTTACTCGTTATTCGTTATTCGTTACTCGTTATTCACCACTCGTTACTCGTTATTCACCACTCGTCACTCGTTATTCGTTATTCGTCACTTTTTCTATTCCGCCGGAATAAAAATATCAAAAGTTGTTCCCTTGTGAAGTACGCTCGTGGCGGTAATATAGCCATGGTGATTTTCAACTATTTTTTTCACAATGGCCAGGCCGATACCGGTGCCTTCGTACTTATCCTTGTCGTGAAGTGTTTGAAATACCTGGAATATCTTTTCTTTGTATTCAGGTTCAAAGCCGATGCCATTGTCTTTGACGATGATGTGGCAATAATTTAAGGCAGGTGAAAGTCTTTCATCTTTCAGCTTGACTCCTTTTTCAACCTTACTTTTGATGATGATGTGCGGCGGATGTTCCGGATTAGTAAACTTAAGGGCATTGCTGATCAGGTTATGCATGAGTGAACGGAACTGAAAAGCGATAATGTTAGCCGGGCATAATTCAGAGGAGTCAATCGTGGCGTGTTTTTCTTCAATGATTTCTTTAAATTCAGTTTTTACTTCATCTACAATCGAAGTCAGATCCGTCATTTCAAACTTGCGCTCAGTCGCATTTGTACGGGAATAGGCAAGAATATCTTCAATGAGTTTTTGCATTCTTCCCGCAGCAGATTGCATACGCAGAAAATAATCTTTACCATTGCTTGATAAATTTTGATTTTCCTTTTCAAGTATGAAACTTGCAAACGTTTGTATTTTTCGTAGCGGTTCCTGAAGATCATGGCTTGATATGTAAGCAAAGGATTCAAGCTCTTCATTTTTTTCTTCCAGCTCCAGATTAGCTTCCAGCAGCTTGGAGGTTCTTTCTGCAACAGCATTTTCTAATTCTTCTTTTTGTTCCTGTTGTTCCTGAATTTCCGTATTCGTACCGATCCACATTTTAATATTTCCATTGTCATCTTTCTGCGCCAGGCCCCGGGTCAGATGCCATTTATATTTACCCGTTTCGCACATAAACCGGTGTTCCATTTCAAAATTTTCACCTGTCCTAAGTGAATGCTGCCAGACCTCAATCGTTTTTGCCAGATCATCCGGATGTACTACTTTCTTCCATCCCCAATCTTTCAATTCATCAAATGTCAATCCTGTATAATCAAACCAACAACTATTTAGATAATTAAAATTGCCTTCTGCTGTGGCCGTCCATACTTTCTGAGGCATCAGATCAGCCAGTTGACGGAATTTGAGTTCACTTTTCTTTAACTCTTTTTCTATTATTCTTTTCTCTGTAATATCACTGATGACCAGCAGGATTAATTTTTCACCGCCGGTTTCTTTTGCTATTTCGTGCGCATTCAATAGCATCGTGCGTTGTCCGATGTTCTGAAATTTGTGATTTACTTCGTAACCATTGAACGATGATTTTTCCGGAAGTATTTTTTCCAGGAAATGTCGAAGATCAGGTATATCCCATTGTCCATTACCTATATCATAGATTAGCTTTCCTTCTGTCTCCTCTTCGTGGACTTTGAACGCTTTATAAAATGTTTCATTGGCCGTCTTTATACGCAGATTTTTATCGAGTACCAGGAGTGGTTCCGGTATGTTTTCAACGATGGCTTCGGCATAGTTTCTTGCAGTGGCCACCTGTTCATACAAGTTGCTCATTTCGTGATTGACTACCGTAAGTTCTTCATTGGTACTTTGAAGTTCTTCTTTGCTGGTTTCGAGCTCTTCATTTAAAGTCTGCAATTCCTCACTTCCACTCATCAGTTCTTCGTTAGAACTTTGTAGTTCTTCATTGGCAGCTTCCTGATCCTCTGTGACGCTGCGCATATCTTCCCGCAGTTGCTCCAGTTCCTGTTCCAATTGTTTTATACGTACATCTTTGTCACTTATTTTCGATTTGGAAGATGATTTGGTGATTGGAGCCTTATTCGGAAAGCCCTGAGCTTCATGAAACAGAATGAGATAATGTGGCTCTATTGTATTAGGTAAGCGTATCACTTCCAACGAAATATTTCGAAGATTGCCATTTAATTCTAAGGTTATATTTTCTTTTACGACAGGCGATTTTTCTTTTTTTGCTTTATGTAAAATATTGCGTAGCTCAAATGCTAATCCATGTTTAGCCAGCAGGAGCAAATTGTGCGTGGGTTTACCGGATGATTGCTCAAGAAAATTTCCGGTCTTACCTCTGAAGTACACGATTTCCATCTCCTCATTGACCACTACTCCCGCCGGTGTATATGAACTAAGAATTATATCATCTGCTGTTTTTTGAAAGTCTGTCCGGATGGGTTCGATGACAGGTTCATTATTATTGATGTTGAGTAATTGTTCGCTTCGCTGACTTGCCACGAGCATAAATTTTCCACGTACATCTTTACGCGTATATAATTTTTCATTTTTTACAACCGGAGCAAAAAGATCAGGCACACCACTAGTCGTTTCAGATTTACCAAGTAATAGAAATCCATTCGGATTCAATGAATAATGAAACGTGGTGAGGGCTTTCTTCTGGAGATAAGGCTCCATATAGATAAGGACGTTACGGCAACTTATTAAATCCATCTTGCCAAAAGGTGGATCCTTTAAAAAATTGTGCACAGCAAATACACACATATCCCTTATACGCTTATTGACCTGGTAATTTCCATCAGTTTTTATAAAGAATTCCTGTAGACGCTGTGGAGATACATCTTCCAATTCTAATTTCGTATAGATACCCATTCGGGCTTTCATGATCGCGGGTTCACTTAGATCAGTCGCGAAGATTTGCACTTTTTCACTAAAGCCATTAACATGATCACCCAAATATTCTTTAAAGCAAATGGCGATGGAGTAGGCCTCTTCACCTGTGCTGCAACCGGCCACCCATATTCGCAGGGATTCAGATAAAGTTTTATTTTTTAGAAGTTGGGGAAATACGGATTCACAAAGATTGCTGAATACTTTAGGGTCACGGAAAAATGAAGTCACGGGGATCAACAGATCCTGGTACAATGCATCCTGCTCACTTTTATTTTCTCTCAGATAATTGAGATAGACACCAGGTTCCGTTATTTTATTTAGTGCCATCCGTCGTAATATTCGTCTGATGACAGTGGTTTGTTTATAAAACGTAAAATCTGTACCCTTCCGGACGCGTAGCAAGGAAAGTATTTGTTTAAACAGTGCTGCATCCTGCTGGGGTATATCATCTTTGCCGCTACCATTACCGCTGATGATATTGGTGACCTCTATGAGTTTTTGTGGAATTTTATCAGGAGGAGAAACAAAATCAACCACACCTGCCTGGACAGCATTAGTGGGCATGCCTTCATATTCGGCGGATTTTTCATCTTGCGCGAAGGTGATGCCTCCATGATCTTTAATGGATTTTAATCCTTTTGTCCCATCGTTACCTGTTCCCGACAATACCACACCTATCGCGTGACTTTGATGAACTTCTGCCAATGAAGTAAAAAAAAGATCGATGGGAAGGTTTCGTTCAGTCTTATTTTTTACAGGGCGAGGTGAGAGTAGTAGTACCCCATCGGTTGCTACCATCATTTTATTGCTGGGGATCACATAGATATGATTGGGTTGGACTTTCATATCATCAGTTATTTCCTCAACTGGTAGCTTTGTTACTTTTTGTAATATTTCTGGTAAAAGGCTTTCATGGTTCGGATCTAAATGCTGTACAAGTACATAAGCCATACCTGAATCTTCAGGGATAGCCTTAAGTAGTTTTTTAAATGCATCAAGACCACCTGCTGACGCACCAATACCCACTACGGGAAATAAATTATCGGATTTTATTTTTTTTTCGTCTGTTGCTTTCATGCACGCTATTCTTAATCAGCCTTGAGTTCAAAATTCTCTTTTGTAGGCAAGGGCATGTTTTTATCCTGGATCATGTTCAGCACCTTAAGGATTACATTTTTGAGTTCGGTGAATGTGGCCGGTTTCCGGATATAATAATGTGCAGCATCTTTATATACCTGCCTTACTTTTTCCTCTTCAGTGGCCGTCGAAAAGATAATAACAGGAAGCTGATCAAGATCATTGTTGCGTTTGATTTCCCCCAGTGAAGAGAAACCGTTTTTACGTGGCATATTGAGATCAAGGAAAAGAACATCAGGAAGTCTCTTTCTTTTTTTCGACAGCAGTTCCATCAGTTGTTCACCATTAGGAACAGTGATGAGCTCAGTTTCAACCGGCAAATCGTTTAATGCTTCCTGGAAAAGACGACAGTCATCTTTATCGTCATCGGCAAGGAGAATGTGAATTTTGTTCTTTTTCATATTTGTGCATTAAAATAAAATGGAGTGAAAATCTTATTAAAGGTTCCCTAAATTCCTTTATCACGTGCTTGACCGATCCTGATCGTTCGCATATTCAAAATTGAATTATACAAATTAACCAGCAGCAGGCACGATGGCATAAATTGACCGTATCATGAGGGAAGATATTCAAAGTTACAACATTTCGGCCACCAAATCTGCAAAGCACAACCTTGTTAATGCACAGACGTAGGTTATCCTACGCCAAACATTAGGCTACGCGGATGGTGTCAAAGTAGTGTGTCTATATGCCTCCCTCGTACTATTGTTAGCCAACTGCTAGGCGTAAGTTAACATACGTCTGAGTGTCTGCAAGGCTGAGCCTTGCTTTGTGGCTTTTTTAATATTTTTAACTAATATAAAAATCCTTTTTTCTCTTGAATTCTTCTGTTTATAAAATCATCATTCTTTCTGTCCTGATTCTTCTGGCAGACCTTTGTCTGCGCGCACAAAATCTTGCTCCAAATCCTGATTTTGAATTCCATACGAATTGTCCGAGTGGTTTTATCCCTCCAAATACTCACCTGGCATGTGTTCCATGGGATTGGGCCACATGGGGTACAACGGATTACTTTAATTCCTGCGCCATGGCTGGTGATGAAGTAGACGTCCCGGACAATGCTATCGGATTTCAATATGCGCATTCTGGTGAAGGATATTGCGGTTTTATTCTCAGAGCATCTAATCCTCTTGATTACCGTGAATACCTGTTAGCACCATTGAATTCAGCATTAATCGGGGGAAAATATTACTATGTCAGTTTCTATGTAAGCCTGGCGAACGAACGATGTGCTATTCAGAAGATCGGTGCCTATTTTTCACCAACCCCACCTCCTATCACTTTTGGGGATGCATTGCCTCTGCCCTTCACGCCACAAGTCGAAACAGGCAATACATTCCTGAATGACACAGTTAACTGGATGCTCATCGAAGGATGTTTCAAAGCTGCAGGTGGTGAAGCATATGTTACGATTGGCAATTTTCATACTAATGCAGATACTCCATTAGATCCAACCTGCAATATTGCATCCGGATCCTATTATTATATTGATGATGTCTATATCAGTGATATCACCCCGGGTGGCATTGATGTAGAATTGGGTAGTGATCTCTCAGCATGTTATACGCAGGATATAAATTCCGGTATTACAGGTGTAGAGTATTATTGGAGTACAGGGTCCACAGATCCATCTATTACCGTGACGACTTCAGGAATGTATTATCTGACCGTCTATGATGGTTGCGAAGCAGGTATTGATTCTGTTTATGTCACGATCACAAACTCACCTCCGGTCGATCTTGTGCCGGATCAACTCACTGTGTGTCTCGGTGAATCGTTCTCATTTTCATTAGATCCTGATGATGGCGAATACGTCTGGAGTGATGGATCAACTTCTTCGGACTATACTATTTCTTCTTCGGGCATTTATAGCGTGACCCTTGATGATGGTTGTGATATTACTTCAGATGATATAAATTTTACTGTGTTGGAGCCTCCTGCGCCATTTGATTTGCCGGATACCACACTTTGTGAAGGTGAAGAAATTGAAATATTTTTTGATCCGGATCTTGGAGATTTTTTATGGCAAAATAACAGCACATCCAATTCATTTATCATTGTGAACGAGGGATCTTATGCCGTGACGATTACAAATATGTGTGGAGAAGCTTCTTCAGATTTTGAAGTCGTTGAGGTGGCGCCTGTATTTGTCAATCTTGGACCGAATGCTGATACATTGTGTAATGGTCAGTCTCTGAACTTCAATCTTGATCCTGCACTTGGTTCCTACATATGGCAGGATGGCTCGACAAGTCCATCATACCAAATCACAAATTCCGGATTGTATAGTGTATCGATGACAAATATTTGTGGCCAGAGTGTTGATTCAGTGACCGTGCTGACATCTGATATACCGGTATTTAGTCTTGGGGATACATTGTCAGCCTGTCCTGGTGATACAATTATGCTGGTCGTCCCCGGCACCATTGGAGAGTACACATGGCAAGATGGATCGGTAGATGATACATTAAGCGTTACATCTCAGAATGTATATGCATTGACGATAGAAAACGTGTGTGGATC